>JBAVYG010000085.1:0-8428 GCA_049698675.1 Terriglobia bacterium | reverse complement strand
CTCGGTACGCCCATCACCCGTCCGAAATCCGTGAGCACGGACTGGATCAAGGCGTCTGTCGGACAAACGCGGCAGGCTGCTTGAATCGAGGGTGCCATCTGGGGGCGCAAGCATCCTGCAAATTCGTCGGGCTTCCTACGCGCCCCCAATAAAAGAGGAGATTCCCATGGGCCCCAGATGCAGTAATTGTCCTGTTCTGAAGACTTCTCTATTCAGTAGTCTATCGAGTGAGCAAGTCTCGCGACTGGGGTGTTTGTTCCGGCCGGCACGTTACCGGAAGAGCCAAATCCTCTTCTTCGAAGGAGGTGCGGCCCAGCATTTGTTCGCTCTTCATACCGGTCTGGTCAAGCTTGTCAAGCCCCTCGAGAACGGGAAAGAGCGTATAACCGGCGTCCTGTTCCCAGGTGAATTGTTCGGCCTGGAAACGCTTTCGCAGCCCACCTACCCGCTTACGGCCGTGACATTGCGCGACAGCGAGATCTGCGCCGCAGCACGGGAAGAGGTCATTATCTTCCTGCAATCCAACCCGGAAATCGCACTGGGTATGGTGCGGTTCTTGGTCGCCGAGGTGGGGCGTGTCCGCACCCAAGTCACGGACATGAGCTTCAAGGATGCCAGAATGAAGGTGGCAACCTTCCTGCTATCGCTGGTTGCCTCTGACCCCTCCCCCCACAACGGGCGCGTCACGCTCACCCTACCTCTCTCAAGGCAAGAGATCAGCGAAGTCCTCGAGCTGTCACCAGAAACAGTAAGCCGCACACTGACGGCATTCCGGCGAGAAGAGTTGATTGACACACGTGGGCGGCACCTGATGATCCAGAATCTCGAGGGCCTGCAATCAGCGGCTCGCCGCTGAGTCCATGCCTTGATGCGACATTCTGTCCATATCGATAGGGCCATAAGACCCACCAGCGGCTCGATGTTCTAGAGCCAGCTTGCCTCCTTCAGTATCTCGCTAAACGCAGGACCCTAAAGCAATTGCATCAATACCCCGGCGAGAGGCATTAGGAGATAGGAATAAAAAAACTACTGGACACCGATTGACCCGTGTCATGTAGAATTATGACCCCTGCACTCGACACGGGGTCACAACGGCTGCTAGGTTGTTCATCGTACACTGCGGGTCTTGGGTCCAGGAATCTCTCGATGGAATTCACTGGAACCCCTTTCGGTCTTGCGTCAGGCCGGTTTATTGGAGCGCGAACAACTCAACTCGTCGCAATCGGTCTGTCCATTCGGTCTCAAAAAGCGATGCTTTACTCAAGGAACATGGCACTCTTCTGTGCCGCAGTTCTCATCTCGACGCTTGCCGCTGTCCCTCAAGGTCAACTGCCTTCCCAATCGGCGGAGAGCGCGAACCACCCTGAGCTCCTCTTCGTGCAAGCGGCGTCCGTAAAGGCGGGCAGGTTATCACAGAGATTCCCCCAAGGCAGCAGGATTGTTCGCCTTAATAAGGGGAGCAGTACGCCCGCGAATCTCACACCGAACTTCTTTGGGGCGGCAGACCCACGCATCTCCTTCGATGGCTCAAAGGTGCTCTTCGCCGGCAAGAAAGATGACGCCGCAACCTGGCAGGTCTGGGAAATGAACACGGATGGAACGGGGCAGCGCCAAGTGACGCACTGCGATGGAGATTGCCTTGCCCCAGCCTACCTGCCGCGCGACGAAATCGCTTTTTCCGGCGAAGTTCAGGACGCTGGCGGAAGCCGGGTTTACCAAATCTATGTCAGTAGGCTCGACGGGAGTGATGTGCACCCGGTCACCTTTGGCCCGGGCGACTACGAGCTCGAAACGGTACTCCAGAATGGGTTAATCCTGGCTTCCGCACGTTCACCCCTGCAACCGAGAGGGAAATCGGAGAGTTCGCGCAACCTCTATACGCTTCGGCCAGACGGCAGCGGCCTGGCGGCGTTCCGATGCGACCACCAGCCACCGGCAATTCGCAGCCAAGCCGAAGAGCTGGACGACGGGTCGGTGGTTTTCGTCAAGAACAGGGCGCTTGGCTCCGAAGCGGGGGGCGACTTGGCTGCGATTAGACGTGGCGCCATGCACAATTCAGTTCTGGGCCCCATGAGCGTATTGATCTGGTCACCCAGACAGCTCGAAGCTGCCAGATTGATTGTGGCACGCCGAGTGTCGGCGCCTCGCGCCGCGGGGAAATTCGACCTCTATTCCTTTGATTTCATCCATGGGAAGTTCCAAGCCCTGATCTACAAGGATTCGGAACTTTCCAGCACTGAGGCCGTTCCGGTCGCCGCACATCCTGCTCCGCGCTGGTATTGGAGCACCCTGAGCGGGGAAGCAAAGGCGGGCTACTTCATTTGCCTGGACGCCTCGTTGTCCGCTGACGCTCCCAAAGGCCGCCTGTCGGCCCTGCCTTCTGAGGTTCGCGTGCTGGCTCTTGACCCGGCCACTGGTAAGGAAAACAACCTCGGGGATGCGCCCATCGAGCGGGACGGCTCCTTTTACATCGCGGTGCCGCCGGACCGCCCGGTACGTTTCGAACTGCTGAATGCCGAGGGCAAGGTGGTCCGCGCGCAGCAAAGTTGGGTTTGGGCGCGCCCAGGTGAGGAACATGGCTGCGTGGGCTGCCACGAAGACCGTGCCGTGGCTCCCGAGAACCGCTGGCCGCTCGCTCTGCGGCGCTTTGACACGCCCACCTGCCTGGGTGTTCAGGCGCCGCTCGAAGCAGCGCACTGAGTCGCCGGGGCGGGGTTTCAAATCACCTCGCGACCCGAAATGGGGAATCGAGAATGAAAGTTCCAGCTCGGCAAATCGCGATCATGCTTGCCGCGGCGACTATGGTGGCCGTGGGGTTGAGAGTCACGGCTCAGAACCCTGCGCGAACCACGCTGACCCGCATGTCGAGTCCGCAGCCCACTGCTGCGAAGGCGAATTCAGCGCGGGATCCCGTCCGGCAGACCGCCACTCCATCCGCCCTGCCCACCTTTGAAGATGTCACTGAAAAATCCGGCATCAATTTCCGGCATTCCTTCGGGGAGCAGAAGCTGAGTTCCATCATGGAGGCCACCGGTTCCGGTTGCGCCTGGATCGACTACAACAATGACGGCCTCTTGGACCTTTACGTGGTGAGCGGGCGCTACGTTGACGGCGCCACCAAATTCTCAAAACCCGACGGCGTGGATGCTACGAACCATCTTTACCGCAATAACGGCGACGGGACATTTACCGACGTCACAGCTCAGGCGGGCGTGGGCGGCAAGGGCTTCGGCATGGGCGTGACGGTGGGCGACTATGACAACGACGGCTACGAAGACATCTACGTCAGCAACTGGAACTCCTCCATCCTTTACCACAACAACGGAGATGGAACGTTTACTGACGTTACAGCGAAAGCTGGGGTCGAGAATCCCCACTTTGGTACGGGCGCAGCCTGGCTCGATTACGACCGCGACGGTAAATTGGACCTCTACGTGGGGAATTACCTGAAGTTCGATCCCAATGCCAAGAGGGAGTATTTTAGCGCCGACGCTTTCCCTGGCCCGCTCGACTACGAAGGTGACGCTGACCGTCTCTTCCACAACAATGGTGACGGGACTTTTACCGACGTATCCCACAAGGCGGGCATCGATAACCCGTTGGGACGGGCCATGGGTTTGACGGCGGGTGACTTCGACAACGACGGCTGGCCGGACATCTACATCGCCAACGACACTATGGACAGCTACCTCTACCACAACAACCACGACGGAACGTTTACGAACGTCGCTCAGGATGTGAATGTAGCGTTTGGCGCCAACGGTGAGGCTACCTCCGCCATGAATCCCATCTTCGGCGATTACGACAATGATGGTTGGCAGGACATCTTCGTTTCCGACATGCGTTACCACCGCCTTTTCCACAACCCGGGCGCGAATCGTTTCTGGCTTGACACCACCGTTGAAACCGGTGTGGCCCAGGTTTCCGGCCAGTACGTTGCCTGGGGAGATGGCTTCTTCGATTTCGACAATGACGGCTGGAAGGACCTCTTTATCGTGAATGGCGGCCTGCATTGGCTGATTCCCATGGAAGACTCTGTTCTGCGCAACAACGGCAACTCCACATTCACTGATGTGTCCTCCGAGTTGGGCAGCTACTTCAAATTCAAGAAGGTTGGGCGCGGCGCCTGCTTCGCTGATTATGACAACGACGGTTACACCGACGCATTCATCGTAGTGCTGGGCGGCAAAGGAATCCTGCTCCACAACAATCCCCCACCCGTGGGAATGCGCAATCATTGGCTGACAATCAAACTGATCGGGACGAAGAGCAACCGCGATGGTTTCGGGGCCCGCCTGGAGGCCATCGCCGGAGACCTTCACCAGTACATCGAGGCAACCTCAGAGAACGGGTATCTCTCCCAGGGTGACCCGCGCCCGCATTTTGGCCTGGGTAAACACACCGAGGTGGACAAGCTCATCGTCCACTGGCCAAGCGGAATCGACCAGGAAATTGACTACGTCAAGGCGGATCAGTTCCTGACCGTCACGGAACCTTTCGAAACATCCGGACATGCGGGAGGAAAGGCGCGATGAACGGCGATCGCTCAAACCACCAGGGTCGCGTCAAAGTCGCGCAAAAAGCGGCTCTGCCGTCCGTCGCGCACAAAGCGGCTCTGCCGCCTGCTTTCCAGAAACTTCACGCAACGATGTGTCATTCCGAGCGCAGCGAGGAATCTCGCTCTGGTTCTTACTTCCGCATAACCTCTAGTCCGGCTCAAGCCGCCGACCTGCCTGAGCGCAGAGCGAGATTCCTCGCTGCGCTCGGAATGACACCGGACGCGGCGGCAGCTCGCCGCCTCGTCGTGTTTGGGGCCTTCGCCCTGCTGACGCTCTCCGTGGTCGGTCGTGGTCCCTATCCCTGTGCAGCGACCCCTGCCCCGCCGCAAGTAAAGACTGCCGAGCCGGAATACCTGACGCCCGTGGAGCTCAACTTTTCACCCGACGGTCAGCGGATTTACGTCGTGTGTGAGGGTAACGACTCAGTGCTGGCAATGGACGCGCGCACACAACGAGTGGTGGCGCATGTGAAGGTGGGCAGCAAACCGAGAGGACTCGCGGTTTCTCCGGATGGAAAGACTCTCTACGTATCGAATTCCTGGAGCGACACGGTGAGCGAAATTGACGCCGGATCGCTCCAGGTCCGCCGCACACTTAAATCCGGCTGGGGGCCGGTTGGGCTCACCACCGATCGGAGGGGAAAGTTCCTGTACGTCGCGAACAGCGTCGGCAACGACGTTTCGCTTTTTGACCTCACTACGGGCGCGGAGATCAAGCGCTTCATGACCCAACGGTATCCCGAACAGATTCTCCTCTCCGGAGACGGACGCCGCGTATATGTGTCAAACGTCCTGCCGCACTTCGGTCCCTACGATAAGCCACCTGTCTCCGAATTGCTGGTCATCGACGCGGTGAAGCAAATCGTCAAAGAACGAATCCTCGTTCCCGGAGCGATTGAACTGCGGCACATTGCGGAGGCGCCGAAACCGCTGGGCAATTACCTTCTGGTTCCGGAGATAAGGCCCAAGAACCTCGGTCCCCTTATCGCTGTGGCACAAGGCTGGGTAATGACCCATGGGATGGCAGTAGTTCGACCCCACGTAGGGACGGTTCGCCCTGCGGCCCAAGGCCTTCGGGCGGCGGGTCGCGAACCGCCCCCACAGGTTACCCAAGTGATACTCGACGACGTTGACTACTATTATGCCGGGGAAAACGGCGCCGCCTTCACACCGGACGGCCACTACGCACTGGTGACCGCGTCGGAAGCCAATACGCTCACCATTATCGACACTGCGAGGTTGGCGCGGCGCCTTCACGAAGTTCCAAGTGATGAGCTTCCCAATCGTCTCGATTCCGCCCAGGCGTTCGTCGTGCGGCGTCTCAAGACGGGATACGACCCGCAGGCCGTGGTGGTTTCGCCGGACGGCCGGCTGGCGTACATCGCCAACCGGTTGGAAGATACCCTGACCGTTGTCGATCTGGCGAGACTCCAGATTGCCTCCACGGTCGATCTCGGTGGACCAAAAGAACTGACCGCTTTGCGCAGGGGCGAGCGGGTTTTCAATGCTGCCAAATATTGCTTCCAGGGCCAGTTTGCCTGCGCCACGTGCCACCCCAACCGCCATTTGGATGGTGTTTCTTGGAATCTTGAAACCCCACAACTGGGGCGCGACCGTGTGGCTAATCGCACGCTGCGGGGGATTAAAGACACCGCGCCGTATAAATGGAACGGGAAGAACCCGGACTTGGCCACCCAGTGCGGCCCCCGCATCGCCAAGTTCCTGTTCCGTTCCGAAGGCTTCAACACGCAGGAACTTGAAGACCTGATTACATACATAAATCAGATTCCTCTCCCCCCCAATCGGCATCTTGCGGCGGACGGTCAGCTCACGGAGGCGCAGGAGCGCGGCAAGGCCATCTTCTACCGGACTCTCAAGAACGACGGCTCGCCGATTGCGGCTTATAACCAGTGCGCCACCTGCCATCCTGCGGATACTCACTATACCAGCCGGACAAGCTTCGACGTGGGGTCGGCAAACAAGTACGACACGATTTCGTCCTTTGATACTCCTCAACTGGATCGCGTCTACGAAGATGGCCCCTACCTGCACAATGGGGAGGCATTGACGCTCGAGGAAATCTGGACCGTATTCAACAACAACGACACGCACGGCGTGACCTCGGATATGGCCAAAGAACAATTGAACGATTTGATTGAGTTTCTGAAAACGCTGTAACGATTTTAGATTTTGGATTTTAGATTTTGGATTTTCTGGTTTTAGGTTTGGTGAAGAGACGAAGGAGAACACCATGAAGCGGATACTCCTGAGCACGGCGATTCTGCTGGCCGCGTCATCACTTGCGCTGGCGCAAAAGCCCCGCTTGATCACGCGCTGGGAGAATTTCACAACAGCGAACGGGATGCCCGACCCCAAGGTTTTCTGCCTCGCCGTGGATGGGAATCGGGTATGGGCAGGGACCGAGGACGGCCTGGCGCTTGTCGAGAATGGGAAAGTGCAGAGAGTTTATAAGACGGAAGACGGCTTGGTGCATCGTGCCGTAATGGGCATTGCTGTGGACAAGAAAACCGGCGACCTGTGGATTGCCACCTTTGGCGGAGTCAGTCACTTTTCCGGCGGCCAGTTTCAAAACTTCACGAACCTCACCAGCGGCCTGCTGAATGACGTTTGTTATGGCATCGCCGTCGTCGATCAGTACGTCTGGGTGGCGACGACCTCGGGCGTCAGCCGCCTGAACACTTACACCGGTGAATGGACGAACTGGAGCGAGAAGAATGCGCCCTTCCACGAACCTTGGACATATGGAATCGCTCCGGCGGGCAACAAAATGTACGTCGCCATGTGGGGCGGAGGCCTGCTCGAGTACGACGTAGCGGGCAACTATTGGAAGCCCTACACCGATCCCGACGAGGAAATGGAAATCGTCCTGTTCCGCAATCAGGGCCTCATCCATATCATCGTTTCAAACGTCGCCTACAACCCCGACACCAAGATGGTCTGGGCCTCGACCTATTTCGGCCTCAGCGGTTACGACGGGCGCAACTGGCACAATTACCTCACCAAGGATAGCGGCCTCGCCTCGGACTTCATCAATGCTCCGAAATCCCGCCGCAACGAAGTCTGGGCCTGCACCGATAAGGGCTTGAGTTACCTCGACTACAAAACCAACACCTGGGTCAACTATCGCCCCGCAAAGCAAGCCGGCCACGGAGAGATCGAGATCACCTGGCCCGACATGAAGAAGACCAAGCTCGAGACATCAACCACCCTTGCCCACAATTACATCCTGAATATGGATTTCCAGGGCGAGGACATTTGGGTGGCTACAGCCCAAGGGCTGAGCCACGGAATTCGCGAACCTCAAAAGGAGGCTCAACTCTATGCGTCTATTAGAACCCACCGTAGCGGCGGAGAAGTCGCTCAAGCCCATCCCCAGAAAGGCCGTTAGTGCGCCCAGCACACTGAACGAAGCCTACGACTATGCTAAGCCCTCGGCCTTCTCCCGTGCGCTGCGGCTGGACATCAAGGGTGTCACAATCTTGCTCATCTCGGGCACGGCCAGCGTGGATGAAAACGGCAACACGGTCCACGCGGGCGACTTCCGTGCCCAATGCTGGAGGACCTACCAGAACATCACCGGACTGCTGGAGGCAGAAGGGGCGACGTGGAAGGACATTGTGCGCACCACGTGCTATCTGCGCGACATCGAGCGGGACTACGAGGCTTTCAACGAAATACGCGCCCAGTTCTTCAAGGAGCAGGGACTGAATCCTCTGCCTGCATCCACGGGCATCCAGGCCATTCTGTGCCGGCCGGATTTGCTCATCGAAATCGAGGCGATTGCGATCTTCGAGTCGGATCGTAGCGCCGGCAACAACGGCCAATAGGCACGTTGTAGCGCGGGCGTCT
>JBAVYG010000084.1:0-3271 GCA_049698675.1 Terriglobia bacterium | reverse complement strand
GGTAACCTGTTCGGTCGTGGAAAAGATACATGAAGTAGACTGTGCCGACAAAGACTGCGATTGTCGTGCCCCAGACAGCGCCGATAAGCCCATAGAAGTAAACCAGAACCAAGCTGAGCACAAGGTTTACTAACACGCCGACAAAAGCCGAATAGATGCCAGGGCGAAGCACGCCCCTGCCGATAAGGATTAAATAGCCGGGGCCCGTCGCCAGGTTAAAGAAGTCAATTGCCGAAAGCATCGCCAAGGGGTAGGCAACAACCGCCAGTTTAGGCCCCAACCAGAGATCAACCAGCGACCTTGAAAAGATCACAACAAATACCACAAGGGGAAGCCCGAACAGAGCCACGTACTTGTGGGAACGGAAGTAAAGCTCGCGAAGCTTTTCCTGAGCCCGTTGGGCATCCAATTCGGAAGCGGCAGCCATGATGGGATTCAAGAGCATTCCTGGAACACTCCGGAGCTTCCAAGCCGTGTCTGCGGCAATATTGTAGAAACCCGCCGCTGCAACGCCCGTGAACAGAGCGAGATAGAGCTTGTCAATTTGCGTGTGAACGGTGACGGCAATCTGCGTGAGGTACATCTGAAGGCCGAAGCTGAACATCTGCTTAACCTCTCCGCGTTCACAGCCCAACGGGTTGAGCTTCAACTCCGGAACAAGTCTGTGCACGACCCAAATGTAGCAGACGAGGACCATCAGTGGCGTAATCAGGTTCGCCAGGACCAACCCCTCCAGGCCCCACCCCCGCGACAGGAAAACAACCGTGAGGGCGGCTCCGCAGAAAACACTTAACGAAGAGAGGATGTTGCTGAGATCCATGCGCTGGAGCCCGCTGACAATAGAATAGAAGGGTATTGTCAGGATGTTGATTGCAGCAATGCATGCAAATAGATACCAGAGCAATTGAAGCCGAGCGCCGGGGAACAACGGCTGACGAAAAAAGAGCGGGATCAGGAGACCCGATGCGATGCACAGTGCACCCGCCAGAAGCACCGCAATCAGAATATAAGCATCAGACCCGTATCGATAAGGCGATTAAGGGCCGTGTTATCTCTGCGAGCGTGGTATTCGGCAACATGCTTGGTGAGTGTGCCCGCCAAGCCCAAATCACTGAGTGCGCTCAGGCTGATGATCGCAAGGAACAGCGCCCAGATGCCGTAGTTGGTCACACCTATTTTGCTGAGAATGTACGGGATGAGAATCAAAGGAATGGGCCAGACCAACGCTGCCCGCAGCCCGGAGAAGAGCACGTTGCGAACAATTTTCTGGCTGACTGTTTTTTGTTCGGGTATGACGAAACTCTTGAGCTTTTCCAACTGACTCATCAAGAGACCTTTCCTGGAGTTCAATAACCCGGGCCCAACTATTCAGTAGTCGTGCCGCCTGAAGCTCCGTCCTGGAGGCCGCACCCATAGCCATAATCGTACTGGCCGTAGCCCGGGCCGTCGTTGCTGACGCTGACGTCCTTCAGGGGGGTGAAATTTCCTTGCTGCCTGCAAAATCTTTCCGGACTTCTAACTCCCTCTCTGCCAACGCATTCAGCGCCTCCGACACTACTTTCCCCACCAGACCCGGTCTCTTATCGGCGAATTGGGGAGCCAGAGAGAACCTTGACGAAATCACGGATGTTGTCGGCTGGCTGGTCGGCTAATCCACGGAACGGGCGAATCCTCGGACGTATCCGGTTTCGCAACGCCAGTGCTTGGGTATATGCCGAGTACAGCAGGAAACGGCTTGTGTCGAAAGGATGATAGCGCCGGATTTGCTGCCTTTTCCGGATGATGTCCAATCTACTCAGGTTGTACTTGAACAGGCCTGAATTCTCTCGGAAGAGTTGGGCCCACATAGCATCATAGTTGAATTTCATCCCGCCGTAGAAATCCGGGAACTTGTCCATTGCGACCAAGATGGTATCGGGAGTCAGATTAAGGCCTATTGGGATCTCGGGGAAAAGGGTCGGATGAATCTTGTAGTCGCCGTATTCCTGAATAAATTTATCGAAATACTCATTCCGATCCGGCCTCCCAATGATTCCGGCATTAGATTTCTCCGACTGCCCCGCGACCGAAACGCAATAGACCAAATCGATGGCCGTCTTAGCGAAAACAGGCACTGCCATGGACATGAAAACGTCGGGCTGAGTGGAATGGAACACTCTTCCGGTCCTTTCTCGAATGGAGTCAGGAATGCGCTTAGCAACGGCTGAGTGATACATACACGGGATGAGGGACAGTCTATAGCCTCCCCCCCTGGGGACCACCGCCCTGGCCAAATTCTCCAGATTAACCTGCGAGGCTTGAGTTGTGGGGGGTACATAGAAGACACGAGCTGGTTGGCCATCCATGGGCCAATTGTAAACGGGCCTTGGCCAACTAAAGACAAGGCCATGTGTCCCCAGGATGGACGCTTCCAATTTGTCGAGGGCACCGGGGACGATCGCGTCGTCGTCCCCGATGAACATGACATAATCGCCTGCCGCGTGCAGGAGAGCGAAATCCCAATTGTCACACATGGAAAGGCGTCGACCGGGATTGATCAATCGTATTCGCGGGTCCGAAAAGCTCTTCACGATTTGTGCTGTATTGTCCTGGCTGAAATTATCACTAACAAGGACCTCGAAATTCCGGCTGGTCTGGTCGAGCACCGTTCTGAGTGTATACGGCAGCGTCTCGGCGTGTTCCCGCGTGGGGATGATGACTGACAGCAGCGGATTATCACGGCCGCTCATCTCTGGCTACGCCCCCCATCAATGACAGACTTTCCGTGGCGGCTTGCCCGAGGCCCGTCGTGTCCAATAGACGAAATGTGACGCTTTACGCTCAAAACTATTGCCGGGGTCAGGCAAATTATAATTTGGTTCAAGCCCAGCTAAGATCCCCCCTCCGTGAATTAGACCGAAATGTTCGACTAATCGCGCGGCAAACCCAAACTATTTTAGCAGAGTTTCGCACCAGACCTAATTATCCAAGTGGCAGAATACTCTATCCCCTCTTGCCCGGACAGGCCAGTTGATTAAATGAAATCCGACGCTCGTTGCTGATCGAGGTCGCTACAGGTTTACCGGCATGCGCTGTTAAGCCCAACTCCCAGCAGGTGGGCGCGGGTGCGCGTTGGGATTACAACGGAAACCCTGGGCATTACCCTGACCTCCCATACTAATACAAAGAAGCACCCCTTCTCTGCACCTAAACGAGCGGGGAGGTGCTCGCGGGCGCCGGCTTCTGCAAAGTCAGCCGGCGCAATGTGTCGCGTAACTCATCACCAATCAGT
>JBAVYG010000083.1:0-5597 GCA_049698675.1 Terriglobia bacterium | reverse complement strand
AGTTTCTGGAGAGCCCGTCGGCTGACGGACTGAAGATCTCTGCAGTTGTTTTTTGCGCTTTGCATTCAGCGACAAACTGCAGGGATGCTTCGCAGAGTCAGGTTCATAAGATCAAGAATTGCACCACAAACAGGGCAGCGAAGACGTAGGTAAGAACTGGGCACTCCCGCCAACGTCCGGTCGCCAGCTTGGCGACAGAATAAGAAATGAGACCGAAGGCAATCCCATCCGCGATACTGAAGGTCAAAGGGATTCCCACCACGGTCAGGAATGCAGGCAGGTACTCGGTGGGGTCGTCCCATTGAAAATCCCGAAGCACCTTTAGCATCATTGAGCCCACGACGATGAGCGCGGGCGCGAGGGTAGGATAGCGGATGATGGGATTGTGGCCGGCGTCCACCCCGACTGCTACTCCTCCACCTATCATGGAGGCAAGCGGGCTGAAAAACATTGAGGCGAAGAGCAGCGCCGCCGTGACCAAGCTCGCCAAGCCGGTGCGAGCACCGTCCGAGACTCCGGCAGCGGATTCGATATAGCAGGTAATCGTTGATGTGCCGAGTCCAGCCCCCACCGTAGTTCCGACTGCGTCTGCAAACAAAGCGCGGTCCACACGGGGAAGCTTTCCCTCGCGCAGCAATCCCGCCTGCTGCCCCACGCCCACCAGCGTCCCCACGGTGTCGAACAAGGCCAGGTAGAAAAGCACAAAGATTGCGGAAGCGAGCTTTGCGGGCGGAAGCGCGAGAAGCCCGCGCAGGTCGAACTTCATAAATGTGGACGCCAGGTGGAGTTCGGATGAGAAGGCCCCCTGGTAATGGACCAGCCGGAAAGCAGCGGCGATTGCCGTGGTCGCAAGGATGCCAATCAAAATCGCCCCGCGAGCCCGAAAAGCCAGAAGCACGAGCATGACGAGCAGACCCAGAACGCTCACCAGCGTGGCCGGATGCCGGAAATCGCCGAGGCGAACCAGCGTTCCCGGAGCGGCGACCACCAAGCCCCCGTACTCGAGTCCAATCAGCGTGATGAAAAGGCCGATCCCTGCGGCAATCCCGCATTTCAAAGACTGCGGAATGGAGTTCACGATCTGGGCGCGAATGCCGGTCAGCGTAAGCGCCACAAAGAAAATCCCCGCCAGCAGCACCGCCGCCAGCGCTTGCTGCCAGGTCAAACCAAACCCCAGGGGCGCCACGCCGCAGAGTGTGTACACAAAGAAGAAGTTCTCGCCCATGCCCGGAGCAAGGGCCACCGGATAGTTGGCGATCAAGCCCATGAGCAGCGTGGAAAGCGCCCCGGCCAGGCAGGTGGCCGCCAGGACGGCGCGAAAATCCATGCCGGCCTGCGAAAGCACTCCCGGCTGGACGAAGATGATGTAAGACATCGCCAGAAAAGTGGTGATGCCGCCAGTCACCTCGCGCTGCAGGGTGCTGCCGTGGGATTCAAGCTGGAAGAAGCGAATGAAGACTCCCTTCATGGTCTCCTCCGCGCCGAGGTACGAATGGTTTCATCTTGCATTAGGAAAAGAGTCGAGGTAGCATTCGTTTGGGCGCGGAAGAGCCTGCATCGAAGAGTCGGGCACTGGGGGTGAGAGCCCGGCCACGCTGGTTGTGCTTCGGCACATAAGGTGTCGTTCCCCCCTTAGGCCTCCGCGCCCTGTTCCTTTCTCGTGGTGCTGTAGGGGGACGGCTTGCCGTCCCCTGAGGGCAACAAACGATTACGCCTTCCCGAACACTCTCCGGAAAATCTCATCCACGTGTTTCAGGTAACGCTCGACGTTGAACACGCGCGCGATCTCGCCCGGGGTGAGGTAGCGGCGGATGTCCTCATCGCGCTCTGCCAGGCTGCGGAAATCCTGGCGTGTTTCCCAAACCTGCATGGCGTTGCGCTGCACCCAGCGGTAGGCTTCTTCGCGCGACGCGCCTTTTTCCACAAGATCGAGCAGCAACTGCCCGGAAAAGATCAGGCCCTTGAGCAGGTCGAGATTTTCGCGCATGCGGCCCGGATATACGAACATGGTCTCCACGAGCTGGGTGGTCTTCGCCAGGAGGTAATCAAGCAGGATGGTCGAGTCCGGCAGGATCACGCGCTCGACGGAAGAGTGTGAGATATCGCGTTCGTGCCAGAGTGCCACGTTTTCCAGCCCGGCCTGCGCATTGGCGCGCACCACACGCGCCAACCCGCAGATCTGTTCCGCCGTGACCGGATTGCGCTTGTGGGGCATGGCGGACGACCCCTTCTGCTCCGGCGAAAAGTATTCCTCCACCTCGCGCACCTCCGTGCGCTGCAAGCCGCGAACTTCCAGCGCAATCTTTTCGAGTGAAGCGGCGCCGACGGCTAGCGTGCAAAGGTAGAAGGCGTGCCGGTCGCGTTGAATGACCTGGGAGGAAACAGGGGCAGGACGCAATCCCAGGCGGTCGCAAATCTTCTTCTCAATGGAGGGCGCCAGATGCGTATAGCTGCCCACCGCGCCGGAGATCTTACCCACCCGCATCTGTTCTGCGGCATAGGCCAGGCGCTCCGTGTTGCGCTGGTTTTCCACGAACCAGATGGCGAGCTTGCACCCGAAGGTGATGGGCTCCGCGTGGATACCGTGCGTGCGTCCGATCATCGGCGTGTGTTTGAACTCCAGGGCTCGGTTCTTCAAGACCTCGCCCAGGCGCTTGTGCCCTGCCAGCAGCAACCTCGAAGCCTCGCGCACTTGCAGCGCCTGGGCAGTGTCCACGACGTCGTTCGAGGTGAGGCCGTAGTGCAGGTAGCGGCCCTCTCGCCCAACGTGCTCGACCACGTTGGTGGTGAAGGCAATCACGTCGTGCTTCACCTGGCGCTCGATCTCGAGGATGCGCTCGACTTCGAAGCCCGCCTTGCGACGGATGGCCCGCGCGGCGCTCTTCGGGATCAGGCCGGCTTCCGCTTCAACCTCCGCGGTAGCGATTTCCACTTCCAGCCATTTTTGGAATTTGTTCTGATCAGTCCAGATACTACCCATCTCCGGGCGAGTGTATCGAGGAATCATTTTGGGTCTCCGAATTTGGATTAGGAATCCAAGTGGCCAATCGTAGCACAGGAGAGGATTCAGGAGTCAGGATTCAGGATTCAGGGGCTTGGAGGAGGTAATTCATAGGTGAGAAAAGCAGAAGCCAGGAGTCAGAAGTCAGAATGAGGCCGGTGGCGGACGAAATATGCGGAAAGCAGTAAGGGGCAACGATCGGCAAGCGGGACATACAAGTGCAGGTTTTTCGCGGGGATTGATCCGCCTTTGTAGAGGAGTGACTGGGCATCCGAGCGAGAACTTCACATTGAATTCTTTCCCTTGGCGCGCCATTTCCCTAGTCTACTCAATTCTGACTCCTGAATCCCGAATCCTGAATCCTGCCTCTAAAACCTGAAGACCAGCGTAGGCGTCGTTTGGCTGGCGAGGTGCAGCTCGGCGCATCCGCCGCGAGTACGCTGGGCAAGAGCTTGCTCAGCGCTGAGGCGCGCAATCTCGGGATGGTTATTTGTTTCGCTCAAGTGGGCGAGCACCAGGACTTGCGCCCTGCCATCGAAATCCTCGGCGAGAAAGGCGGCGGTGGCGTTGTTCGAAAGGTGCCCGTGCCGGCTCATCACGCGTTGCTTCACGTACCACGGATAAGGGCCGACCTTCAGCATATCCAGGTCGTGGTTCGATTCAAAAATCAAACAATGGCAACCCTTCACGCGCTGCTTGACGACTTCCGGAATATATCCGAGATCAGTGACCAAGCTAATTCGGATGCCCTGGGTATCAAACGTGAAGGCAACCGGATCTACCGCATCGTGCGGGATCGGGAAAGGCGTGACCTCAATGTCGCCGATGCTGAACTTCTCACTGGCGGCGAAGTGCTCGAAGCTTTGAATCCTGGTGTCCCAGCTCACGGCGTCGCGTGTGGGAGGGGAAATATATATGGGCAGCTTCCCGTCACGGGCCAGCACCCGCAAACCGTAGATGTGGTCGGTATGCTCGTGGGAGACGACCACTGCGTCCAGACCATCGACAGGCTCGCCAATCGCCGCCAGTCGCGCGTACGTCTCCCTACAGCTCAAGCCTGCGTCAATCAGCAGCCGCGTCTTTTCGGTCGCCAAGAGGGTGCAGTTACCCTTGCTGCCGCTCCCCAAAACGCAGACGCGGACGCTCATCGGTCCTCCCGGCAAGCGGAAGTGACGAGTGATCCCGCAGAGCGGGAACAAGTGACAAGCAAGAACCTCTGTCTTCCGATTCCTGGCTTCTGTCTTCCGACCTCTTTCTTGTTAGTTCTCGCCCCTGTCTTCTGACTCCTGACTTCTGTCTTCTGACTTCTGCCCTTTGTTTTTTTACCCGACATAGCCCAATGACTTGTGCTCCCATGCCTGTCCATGTCAATTAACCGCAATTATAAGATGAGTAGGCGAATCTGGAGAAGGAAAACCTTTGTCTTGGTGTAATCCCGAGGGTTTGTAAGGGTATGCCGGCTGCGGCCCACAGCGACGCATGCCCCTAGAAGACGCTCATAGCGCCCACCTCAACCAACTGCGCCATCCAGGATCAATGCATGTCGCTCGGCCGAGCCCTTCCCCACCTACCACATTGACGACAAGAATGTCGGCGAATGGCGCACGTATGACGTATACGGAAAGGTTGTCAAGACAACTCGCCGTAAGCAGTGATAAGATCTCATTTCTGGGCTGAACATTCCACGAAGAGGCAGGTCAGGCATTGCCTGGCCTTAAAATCGCGACAGCAATGAAACTTGAAGGGTTGCGCCGCATCGGATAACTGATGCTGTGGCATTCAAGTCGATAACAAAACCAAGATTGCGAGGAGGAAGGTATGAGTTTGGGACAGGCGTTATTACCGGAGTTTGATCAGGAGATGGCGGGGGTAAGGCGGACGCTCGAACGGGTGCCGGAGGAGAGATTCGACTGGCGACCACACCCGAAGTCGGGGACGATGGGCTGGCTGGCATCGCACTTGGCGACGCTGCCGATGATGGCGGTGCGGACGATTGAGAAGGAATCGTTCGAGATTGCGCCCGGGGGCCAGCCGCCCTCGGGGCCGCCGAAGCTGAAGACGCGGCAGGAAGTGCTCGAGACGTTCGACAGGAACCGGAACGCGGCGCGGGCGGCCATTGCCAGCGCTTCGGATGAGCATCTGATGAAGACATGGACCTTGCTCTTCAACGGCAAAACCGTCTTCTCCTTGCCGCGGGCCGCCGTCCTGCGCGGCGCCTTCATGAACCATACCATTCATCATCGCGCCCAGCTTGGTGTTTACTTGCGGCTGAACGAGGTGCCGGTGCCTGCGCTCTACGGGCCTTCGGCGGATGAGCAATTTTCGTAGAGCAAGAATTCGTAGCGCCCCCTGAAATGCAGCGGGACCACTTGTGCTGTGGTGGCAGGACGAGCGGTAGCGCAGAGTCTCGCATCCCAGAGACTCTGCGGCTTTTTGTCCGCGGAAGATCAAGAACCGCAGAGTTTGAAATGCACAAACTCTGCGCTTGTATCTTACCTTGGCCGTTGATTTCGGGTGTAAAACAGTCCCTGGAGTTAGCGGTGTCCGGCGGCGGAGGCCGATCTGCGCTGAGGCCGGGAGGGAACTCCCGAGCCTG
>JBAVYG010000082.1:0-15277 GCA_049698675.1 Terriglobia bacterium | reverse complement strand
CTATCGAGGACAAAAGGGGACATTATCATGGAGGCACAACAGAGTTCGTGAAAGCGCAGGGATGGTGAGTGAACTTGTTGCCTTGACTTCGGCGGGGGTCAGTTCTAGAGTTAGGCGTGACTGATTCAAAGCATGCGTCCTGGGAGTGCCTGGAAAGCCCTAAGCTCCCTCGATACTGCGAGGCTGACTTATGTTGACCTTTGCCGGGATCTCAGCGTTTGCAGTATTTTTGGGTATTGCGTCCATCGGGTTCTTGTTCCTGGTGGTGAGTTTCGTGTCCAGGGAATTGTTCGAGCATGGCGACCTGGCGGGCCACGATGCGGATTTTCACGGCGACGTGCACGGGGGCGCGGGCGTCAGCATCTTCAGCACTCGCATCCTTAGTGTTTTCATAACCGCGTTTGGTGGCTTCGGGGCTATTGGTATCCACCTTGGTCATAGCACGGAGGTGAGCACCGCTATAGGGGTGGCCGGCGGCTTGGTCTTTGGCACCATCATTTACCTCTTCGCGAGTTTCCTTTTCAGCCAGCAGGCCTCCAGCGAAATCCGGGTGAGCGATCTGGCAGGAAGCATAGCCCAGGTCAGCGTGGCGATCCCGAGAGCTGGAGTGGGGCAAGTCCGGTGCACGATGGGGGAGAGCGTGGTGGAGAAGATTGCCCGGTCGCAAGACGGCGAACAGATTCCCATCAACACTCTGGTGAAGATCGAAGCCATCGTGGGCGAGACAGTTGTGGTCCGACGGGCAGAGTAGCGGAAAAAGGAAAGTCGAAAATCGAAAATCGAAATTCGAAAATGGAAACTCGAAAATCGAAACTCGAAAATGGAAACTGGTAGATGGAAACCTGCGAAGCTTCTTGGTGGCTGGTTTGGGTTTTCAAAGTCCCATGTTGAAGACTCTACTGGGAACTTGCCAGAAGACGCACTAGTTTCGATTTTCCATTTTCAAGTTTCGATTTTCGAGTTTCCATTTTCGAGTTTCGATTTTCCAATTTCCAGTGCCGAGGGAAGTCATGAATGTGATTACCCAGTTCTTCGTTCCCATCATTGTGGTCTTTGTCGTTTTGGCTCTCCTTGTGTCCATGGCTCTTTTCGCCCGGAACTATCTGAAAGTGCCACCCAACGCCGTGGCCGTCTTCAGCGGACGGAAGCGGAGGACGGCGGACGGCAAGATCGTGGGCTACCGCATGATCAAGGGCGGTGCGGCCTTCCGCTTCCCGCTCCTCGAGCAGGTGGACTACCTTTCGTTGAACGTCTTCACGATTCCGCTGGAAATCAAGCGCGCCTACACCTTGAAAGGCGTGGCCATTTCGGTGAAGGCGGTCGCCAACGTCAAGATCAAGAGCGATGACATGTCCCTCAGCGCCGCTGCCGAGCGCTTCCTTGGCATGTCGCACGAAGAGATACAGCGGGTGATCTTTCAGACGCTGGAGGGCCACCTGCGATCGATTCTCGGCACCCTGACCGTGGAAGAGGTCAACAGCGACCGCGCGAGCTTCGCCCAGAAGCTGACCTCGGAAGCCACCGTCGACCTGGAGAGAATGGGCATTGGCGTGGACGTGCTCACCATCCAGGACATATCCGACGAAGAAGGTTACCTGGACGCCCTCGGCAAGAAGCGAACGGCGGAGGTGAAGCGCGACGGAACCATTGGTGAGGCCGAGGCCACGCGGGATGCTAAGATCAAGTCCGCCCTGGCCATGCAGGAAGGCGAGAGGGCGAAGTTCGACGCGGACGCCAACATTGCTGCGGCGCAGCGTGACTTTCAGGTAAAGCAGGCCCAGTTCTTGGCGGAAGTGGAAACGCAAAAGGCCACGGCCGCGCAAGCCGGCCCGCTGTCGCAGGCCAAGGCCAAGCAGGCAGTGGTCATGGAAGAGGTGCGTGTGGAGAGGATGCGCACCCAGGAGCAGATTGCCGTCCAGGAACAGGAGGTACAACGCAAGCAGAAAGAGCTGGAGGCCACGGTCATCAAGCCCGCCGAGGCTGAGCGGCAGGCGGCCATTTTGCGTGCGGAAGCCAAGAAGCAGGCTGCCATTCTGGAAGCAGAGGGCAATAAGGCCGCCCAGATCGCCATGGCCGAGGCCGCGCAGGAGAAATTCCGGCAGGAAGGTCTGGGCCAAGCCGCGGCTGTCGAGGCGCAGGGCCGCGCCGAGGCCTCCAAGGTGGAAGCAGTGGGTCTGGCCCAGGCGCGTGCCATCGAGGCGCAGGGCGTTGCCGAGGCACAGGCCATCCTGAAGAAGGCGGGAGCGTGGAAGGAATTCAACGAGGCCGCCAAGCTCCAGACCATACTCGAAAAGTTGCCTGCGGTGCTGCAAGCCGCAGCGAGTATTTTCGGGGCGGTTGCTGCTCCACTAGGAAACATCGATCGAGTGGTGGTCATCGAACAAGGCAACAGCGCGACGGGTGACGGGACGGGAGGCATCGGTCGCATCGCCCAAACCGGACCGGCGCTGGTGTTCAGCTTGCTCCAGCAGTTGCAAGCGTTGGGCCTCGACCTGCCTGCCGTACTCTCGCAACTGGGCGTCGACGGCGGCAGACTCACCGCGGGCAAGGAACCGCAGGCGACCGAACACAAGGCGCCCCAGCAGGCAGCGCCGGAAGAGCGTAAGCACGAATAGGTGATCATTGGCTGTTTTCCGGCATCGGTCATCAAGGAAGGACGAAGCAGAGTGGCACTCGGCGACGCGAACCGAAAGACGACGGATCACTGATAACCCACGACCACCAACGCGAGACTGACCATGCCTTCCTATCAAGTCGACTCCAAGCTTCAAAGCTCGGCGCCCGCCGCCCTCGTTGTGCATTGCGGCGATCACCGATTCCAGGCGGCTTTCCAGGAGTTCTTGAACCGGCACCTGGGACTCGCTGGGAACTACGATCTGTTGGTCGTACCCGGCGGACCCCAAAGTTTGACGCTAGTGGAGTACCTGCCGAAATTCTCCTGGGCAACTTGGAGGTGGTTCCGCTTCTTCGTGGAGAACCATGAGATCAGCCGCTTGATCCTGATCCAGCACCAGGACTGCGCCTGGTACAAAACCCTCCCCCTGCATCTCCACTCTTCCTCCGAGCCGCGCCAGCGCCAGGAGGAAGACCTGCGAAAGTTGGGACAGGCGCTGAGGAAGGATTTCCCCCAGCTCAGGGTTGAATTGTATTTTGCAGCCTGGAAAGGCGACGAGCAGGGAAATGTAGAGTTTCTGCCTCTGGAGAAGTGACCAACCTCGGTGAACTCCTGAATTCTCCGGCCCTCCTGAACTATTCTGGTTCCAATAAACCGCGATAATGGCGCGAGTCTCCTGACAGCACGTTGTCTTCAGCAGAAAATGAACCGTGCAGTCACGGACCAGAGCAAGGGGCCCGCCTGCTGCGCTTGCGAGCTCGTGCAACGGTTCAATAGCGATTTCCTTGTTGGGCGCCTGGACGGAAGGGGTGGGCTCGAATTGCGATTAACAAGCGCTTCGAGTACCATTGTGGCAGAGGGTGTCATGAAGGCATGTTTGCTCCATTCGCCCGCGCGGGTTGAGACTAACCCACTCGACTTTACCGACGTGCCGGACCCGCTACCCGAAAGAGATCAGGTGCTGGTGCGGGTTGGTGCCTGCGGGGTTTGCCGGACGGACCTGCACGTGATCGAGGGAGAGTTGCCACCGCGCAAGTCACCCGTGATTCCGGGGCATCAGGTGGTGGGGCGCATCGAGAAGCCGGGCCCGGAGGTCAGCCGCTTCCGCGTCGGCGACCGGGTTGGCATCCCCTGGCTTCACCGGACATGCGGGGTCTGCGAGTATTGCCGCGCGGGAAAGGAGAACCTCTGCGACGCGCCTACGTTCACTGGATACGTCGTGGACGGTGGCTATGCGGAGTTTACACTCGCGCCGGAGAAATTCGTCTACCCTATTCCCAAGGGTCTGACGGACGAGCAGGCAGCTCCGCTACTCTGCGCCGGGATTATCGGCTTCCGTTCGCTGCGCCTTTCGGGCATTGAGCCGGGCGGCAAGCTTGGACTCTACGGCTTTGGGGCGGCGGCCAGCTTGGCCATCCAGGTAGCGCGGTACTGGAATGTCGCCGTCTACGCCATGACCCGCGACGCGCGTCACCAGAAGCTGGCGCTCGAAATGGGCGCGGCGTGGGCGGGCGGCACGGTCGAGGAACCGCCTGCAAGACTCGATGCCGCCATTATCTTTGCGCCGGCGGGCGAGATTGTGCCCGCAGCCCTAAAGGCCCTGAAGAAAGGCGGAACCCTCGCGCTGGGCGGCATCCACATGAGCCCTATTCCGCCACTCGATTACAATTTGCTCTACGGCGAGCGTGTCCTGCGCAGCGTTGCCAATAACACTCGGCAGGATGGCGAGGATTTCCTCCGCCTTGCCGCCGAAATCCCCATCCATAGTGAGATCGAGGTATTCCCGTTGCGCGACGCCAATCGCGTACTGAACTCGCTCAAGAATGACGCCATCCGCGGGGCCGCCGTGCTGCGGGTCAGCTAACCCCGCATTTCTTACCAGGTCTTCTGAGGATTCATTCGGAGCCATCATTGCTGCGACTGATCCTCATTTTCGGGTGTGCGGTGTCGAGATGAGACTCGTTGGGTAATCGCACCGCTCAGGCCCGCTGAGGCGCAAGGGCATACAGATCGAAACGGGCGCAACTCCGCCTGTAGATACCTTGCGTGGACTCGTGGAGAATGCCTTATGCAACAAGCAAGTACGGCTGCCGCCCCCTCCTCAGAACCGGCGAGAATCAAGATTGCAAGGCAGATTACCCTATGGTTCCTTCTGTTCCTGATTTGTTTTGGCCTGGGCTACCCTACGCTCAACCGCTACGACCCGCGAATGGTCGGCGGGACGTCCGACTCGGTCTGGTATTACGACCTCATCACTCGCGGACCGCGTGCGGCCGAACTAGGAATGCGGGTTCGCCTGTTGGTCCCGTACCTCGCAAAGCCCTTTTACCTGGCGGCGAAAGGGCGCTTGGGGACATGGGAGCCGGTCTTCTTCGGTCTTTTGGTGGCCAATGCTTTGCTCACCGCCACAACAGCCTACTTTCTGGTCCTCGTGGGTTATCGGCAAGTGGGCGACCACGGGACCGCGCTATTGGGCGCGGCTCTTTATCTGCTGAACTTCGACATTGCGAACGTTCGGCTTTCCGGTTTGGTTGATTCGGGCGAGGGATGCATCCTGATGCTCGTGGCGTGGACTTTGCTTTCAGACCGGTGGTGGCTTCTTCCGCTTTGGGGAGTGCTGGGAACTCTGGCCAAGGAGTCGTTCGTTCCGCTTTCGATGGCGTTCGGAGTAACCTGGTGGCTGGTCGCGGCGCGCCGGAACTCGAATCGGTTCTCCCGAGGGCTGTGGGTGGCAGCCATGGCGATAAGCGCCCTGGTTACGATGACCGCAGTGCAATCAGTGGCGATCGGGCACGCGGTCTGGCCTTGGGAATTTGCAGCCGCAATGAACTCGAGATCGAATTACGCTGCAAACTTCGTGATGTCGCTTGTGGACCGTAACTTCTGGTACGTCTTCGGATGGCTGTTGCCTTTGGGTATCTGGCGCCTGCGATGCTTGCCACGCACCTGGGTGCTGGCATCGGCGAGTGCAGCGTTCTTGGCTCTGTTGATGAACGCGTATTATGGTGGCATGCCTGGAACTGCGGCGAGAGCGATATTTGGCATAGGGGGCCCGATCCTAAGCCTCTCCGCGGCGGTCCTCCTGTGCCGGCCGGCAGACGCCTTCAACACCAAGATTACGCGGGCATAGCGGCCCTGTCGTTCGGGTCCAGAAAAGCCGCTTGCTTGAGAAGCTGCCATCGTTGCCGCGAACAGTTCGGCGCTTATAGCATTCCGCAGGGAGGATTCAACTCTTGGCTTGGAATCGAACTGTCGGTCTCCTCCTGACGCTAGCTTGCAGTCAGGGGCTTGTTGCTCAGGTTTCGGCTCAGGGTCCGGTCGCGATCCGCGTGGACGCCTCCGCCAGGCAAGGACCGTGGAAGCCGATTTGGACCTATTTTGGTTACGATGAACCGAATTACACCTACACACCGAACGGCCGGAAGCTCATCTCCGAGCTCTCCGCACTTAGCTCGACTACGGTGTGGATTCGCACCCACCACCTCTTGTGCACGGGCGACGGCAGGCCTGCATTGAAGTGGGGCTCCACGAATGCCTACACTGAAGACCCGTCCGGGAGGCCGGTGTACGAGTGGGCGATCGTCGACAAGATCTTCGACACCTACGAGCAGGGAAGAGCCAAGCCCTTTGTGGAGATCGGCTTTATGCCGGAGGCCCTCTCTTCGAAGCCCGAGCCTTATACCCGGCACTGGCCGGCGCCCGACGATGGAACTGGCTGGTCCTATCCACCCAATGATTATCACAAGTGGGCTGACTTGGTCTCGCAGTGGGTGCGGCACTCAATTGACCGCTACGGCAAAAGCGAGGTCGAGTCCTGGTACTGGGAAGTGTGGAACGAACCTGACATCTCCTATTGGCGAGGAACGCCTGACGAATACGACAAGCTCTACGATTATGCCGCGATGGCCGTAAAGCGCGTCCTTCCTGCCGCCCGTGTTGGCGGACCGGCGTCAACGGGCCCGGCGAATCCCAAGGCGGCGGCCTTTCTCCAACAGTTTCTCGAGCACTGTGACCACGGAAAGAACTACGCCACGGGCAAGGCCGGTGCGCCCCTCGATTTCATCACCTATCACGCCAAAGGCGCTCCAAAGCTGATTGACGGTCATGTTCAGATGGGCCTTGGGCACAATCTACAGGATGTGGCGAAAGGATTTAAGATCGTCGCGTCTTTCCCCCGGTTCCGGAGCCTCCCCATTATCCTTAGCGAATCCGATCCCGAAGGCTGTGCGGCCTGCTCGGCGCGGCTTTACCCTCAGAATGCGTATCGCAACGGGGCGCTCTACCCCTGCTATGCCGCGGCCGCCCTGAGCGGCGTCTTGACTCTGGCGGAGCGGCAAGGAATCAACATCGAAGGCATGCTGACCTGGGCGTTCGAGTTCGAGGGCCAGCCTTACTTTGATGGGTTCCGGACGCTGGCCAGCAACGGCGTCGACAAGCCGGTGCTGAACCTGTTCCGGATGGCAGGCTTGATGCGAGGCGACCGCCTGAAAGTGGTGAGCAGCGGTGCCGTCGGGCTCGACGCGATCCTGGAGGCCGGCGTTCGCATCCAGCCCGACGTGGATGCGATCGCGACCCGCTCCGATCGCGAGGTCTCCGTCCTGGTGTGGAACTATCACGACGATGACTTGCCGGGCCCAGACGCATCGGTCACCCTCGCGATCAGCGGAATGCCGGGAGTCCAGCGAGTTCTGGTGCGTCACTACCGGATTGACGCCCACCACAGCAATGCATACGCAGTCTGGAAAGAGATGGGTTCCCCCCAGAATCCCTCCCCCGAACAGTACGCTCGGCTTGAGGCGGCCGGAAACCTCGAGCTGCTGAACTCACCAAGCTGGGGGTGGACGGAAGCTGGCGCCGCAGCCATCAAGTTCTCTTTGCCCCGGCAGGCGGTGTCATTGGTTCAGTTAAGCTGGTAACGGGTTCACCTTAGCACTAATGGCGAACTTCATCGCGTGGTGCGAAGAAAAACAGATCCTTCTAAACGAGGAGGCAAACATGCGCTGCAAACTTTCTCTGGTATTTCTGCTGTTCGTAGGGGCAGTACTTGCCGCGACGGCTCAAACCGCCGCTCCCCCGCAAAAGCAAGTTAGCATGACGGTCAATGCGAGCAAGACCGGTGAGCCCATCCATCGGTATGTGTATGGTCAATTCAGCGAACTCCTATTCAACCTGTTTGAAAAGGGGCTATGGTCTGAAATGCTCAGCGACCGGAAGTTTTTCTACCGGGTGGATTCCAGCGAGAAGTTGAATCCCGAAAACACAAAGCAGAACTTCACCCGTTGGCGGCCGGTGGGGCCGGATGAGGCCGTGGTCATGGACAAGAAGAGCCCGTATGTGGGCGAGCACTCGCCTCTCGTGAAACTCGACGCGACAACGCCGCGCGGCATTCGTCAGGCGGGGCTGCCTCTCCGCAAAGGGCGGAGTTACACGGGTTCGGTGGTGCTCTCGGGCGACCCGGGAGCGAAGGTCGAGGTTAGCCTCGTCTGGGGATCAGGGGGGAGCGATCGCCAAACTCTTCCGATGGGCCCGCTTTCGGCCCGGTATGTGAAGTCCCCGTTGAAATTCACCGCCGGCGGGGACAGCGCGGACGGGCGCTTGGAAATCACGGGGACCGGCAAGGGGACATTTCATATAGGCGTCGTATCGCTCATGCCTGCCGACAACATCAGGGGCTTTCGCGCTGACATGATCAAGCTCCTCAGGGATCTCAACTCCGGAATTTACCGATGGCCAGGCGGGAATTTTGCTTCCGGTTACGACTGGCGCGACGGGATTGGGGAACGGGACAAAAGACCACCGCGCTATGACTATGCTTGGCGAACTGTCGAGTACAACGATGTGGGCACGGATGAGTACATGACTCTGTGCCGCTTAATCGACATCGATCCCTACATTTGCGTAAACTCCGGTTTTGGCGACGCCCACTCTGCCGCCGAATGGGTGGAATACTGTAACGGTTCTGCGCAAACACCCATGGGGAAAGTCCGCGCGGCCAACGGACACCCGGAGCCCTACAAGGTCAAGTGGTGGGGCATCGGCAACGAAATGTATGGGCAATGGCAATTGGGCCACATGTACATCGATCACTACGTCCTCAAGCACAACATGTTTGCCATATCCATGCGTGAAGTCGACCCTACGATCGAACTCGTCGCGTCAGGGGCCACCCCTTTTGAGACCAGCACCACGGCCAGGCATCATCGTCCTCCACTGCCGAGCAAGCTTCCCTACGAGTATGGTTCTCCGCAAGACTGGTCCGGCAACCTTCTGGCCCACTCCTCCGATCATTTCGAATACCTTTCCGAACATCTCTATCCCGCATTAGACAGCGCATTCGATGTCGACACCCAGAAGTTTGTGAAGACGAACGACCCCATCGAGGACCAAATTCGGCGGCTGCCGAACCGAGTTCGCGCCACGGTCGAGGCTTGGGAAGAGTATCAAAGGCGGATGCCCAACCTTGAAGGCAAGAACATCAAGCTGGCCATCGACGAATGGGCGGGTGGCGGATTCAAGGGCTTCATGCGGGCGCTTTGCGCAGCCGAGGGGCTCCAAGAAATGTTCCGGTACTCGCAATTCATCAAGATGGGGGCTTACACGGCGTTCATTTCCAACCTCAACTTTGACGGAAACGATGCGGTCTTGAGCAGCGTTGGCCTGGTCTTCAGACTTTACCGGCAGCGCTTTGGAACCATTCCCGTCGAAGTGAGCGGCAACTCTCCGCAGAAGCCGGTGCCGGGTACCATCGGAGTTGACAAGCCGAGAGTTTCCTCCGGAAGCGACACCTATCCGCTGGATGTTGCTGCGGCCCTGACGGACGACCACAAGAAGCTGACCGTTGCCATTGTCAATCCGACGGAAACTCTGCAGGAGATTGATTTCAACGTCACGGGAGTACAGCTTCAGGGCGTGGGAAGGATGTGGCGGATCGCCGCTCCGAACCTGGACGCAGACAACGAGCCAGGGAAAAAGCCCGAGCTGGAGATTGTTGAAACACCCGTGAGGGAGTTGCCCAAGACGCTGGCGCTGCCGCCCCTCAGCATCAGTCTCTGCGAGTTTGAGGCGAGATAGCCACCGGCGCTGCCCGCTGACGACCGGCAGGGACCTGCGGCGAGACGCGTCATTTCCGTGGGTTTGGCCCACGGCTTACATTACTGGCCTGCGAGGAGCGGCTTTTGATCGGCCAGGAAAACCCAGCCGGTGAGCAGAGAGCGCAAAGCACAGAACACAGAGCAGAAAGTACGGATCAGGTGCTCTTGATACTGACTCCTGAATCCTGACTCCTGAATCCTGAATCCCGACTCCTGACTTCTGCCTTTCCAATCCCAAGCAGCGCAAGCGGGACATGAAAGAGGATGATACGCCCCACTGGACACGCACGAGCCGCAGAGTCTGTGAAGAACGAGACTCTGGGCTGCCTGCTTTCCGGAACGGCAATCTCGCATCGCTGCGTGTTTCGTCTTCCGTTTTTCACCAGAAAATCATAGTATTACTTCCGAATGCAGGCTGACTCCATGGAACCCCTTTGGGATCGCAAAGTCACACGTCAAAGCATCGAGGCGTGCCTCGATCGGCTAATGCGGAAGTATCAAGACCTGCCCGAAGCGGGTCGAGAAAAGCTCTCGGAACAAGACGTGCGCGATTATTTCATTACGCCGCTCCTTGAGGCCTTAGGCTGGGGCGCAGTGGACCCGCGCGAACGCGTTGCGGAAAAGCATCTACCGCGTAAAGGGTTTAGTGACTATGAGCTGTGCCTTCCTATCGGGCATGATCCCCATGACCCATATCTACCGCTCCTGTATGTCGAGGCCAAAAGGTTCGGCGGACTTTCCCTGCTTCAAGAGGACCTATTTGGTTATGCAAGGCGCAGTGAGGCGGACAACCAAGCGATAGCGTATGCCGACGAATACAATCCTAAACGGGGAGAGAAGATCGGGTGGGCCATCCTCACCAACTTTGAGATCTTTCGCCTGTGGGACACCCGTAGGGGGGTATTGGTCGAGTCAACCGACTGGGCCGGCGCCCTCAAGACAGACCGGACTCTCGAAATCCTCTACTTTCTTTCGCGGGACCAAGTCGCACAGGACCCGAGGCTTGTTGCTCTTTCGAGTCTCCGCAAACTCCCCGACATCGACGAAAAGTTTCTCTCCAAACTCAACGAATGGCGGGAAAGCCTCGCGGGTGCGATCTGGAAGCAGAAGTCGAACCGCGCAAAGCTCGGAACGAGTCTTGCTGAACAACAAGCCAACCTTCGAGACGTTGTGCAGAGAACACTCGACCGCCTCATTGTGATAAGGACCGCTGAAGACCGGGGGCTGCTGCCAGCGTCGTACCGCCTGCAGGACATGGTGCGCAACTTCGGAGGGGCAGACGCCGTCCCCCTAATGCTGCTCAAGAACATCCAGAACAACACCTTCAAATATTTCGACCATCAATACAATTCCAAGCTATTCGGCGCTCATCTGGCGGACCAAATGGAAGTGCATAATCTCCCCTTGAGCCTCATCATCGACGAGATGTGTAAAGCTGGGTTTTCCAGCATGAACGCCGATATCCTGGGTGCCACCTACGAACAATACCTCGGCCAAACCGTCGAGATCGACCCCAAGGAGGACGCTCCAAAGCTGGTCGCCAACTTGGAGACGCGCCACGCCCAGGGCAGCTACTACACGCCCCGTTATATCGTCCAATACATCGTTGACCACACCTTGGGCTGCTACCTCTATGGCACCGAAAATGGCCACGCTAATGGGAGCTACCTGCCGGGGGAACGGCGCAAAACGATCAATGAAATTCAAGATTTGTCAGTTCTCGATCCGGCTTGCGGCTCCGGTTCTTTCTTGATCTACGCTTTTGATGCATTGCTCACCTTCTATTTGGCGGAGCGGGAAAGGCTGAAGGCGGAAATCCAGTCGCGGATTGAGGTGGCCGTGAAAAGCGGGATCCCGCGGCTGGCTGCCGAGGCGACCCATGACCCTCAAATCTTGGGCCTCAAGGCCCAGTTGGAACTCACCCGATTCGCTCACGCACGCATCATCGAGCGACACCTCTATGGCGTTGATCTCGACCCACAGGCCGCGGAGGTGGCGTCTATGAATCTCCTGCTCAAAGCTCTAACGCGGAATGAGCGACTGCCACGGATTCTGGGTGACAACATCAAGATTGGAAACTCCTTGGTAAGCGGGGTCGCCCCTGCCGCTGAACTGCAAGCACACGCTGCTGGACTGGCACAGCTTGTTGACATCCGAGCCGAAATTCACCGGGCCACTCTCGCCGCGAGCGAGAATGGAGCAGACCGCGACGCTCACGAGAAGAGGATCGAAGAGCTCGAGCAGCGATTCCATTCCGTTGCTCGCGCAATAAGCCACAGCCTGAACAACCTGTTGCGGAGAACAGAAGACAGTGGCTGGTTCGATGACCCCGAAACGAGAAGTCCTTTCAATTGGCAGGTTGAATTTCCTGAGGTATTTTCCGCTCGCGACCGCGAGAGCCGGGGATTCGCATGCATCGTCGGAAATCCGCCTTACATTCGAATCCAGGAGCTAAAAGATAAGCAACCCGAAGTGCTGACCTATTTCAATGAAAACTACCGGGCCGCGACAGGCAATTACGACATTTATGTGCTGTTCGATGAGCGTGGGCTGGCCCTGCTGGGGCGGTCTCCTCACGCGCGTCTTGGCTTCATCCAGCCACACAAGTTCTTTCAATCCGAGTACGGCAAGGGAATTCGCCAGCAATTCGCCGAAGAACGCTGCGTCTCCGAGATAGTGAATTTTGGCGACTACCAGGTCTTCCCGCACGGGACGACTTACACTTGCCTTTTGTTCCTTGCTAAAGCCCCGCATGAGTCCGTTGCGTACCTCGAAGCGCAGGACGGAGTGATAGATACGGTGCCCGGAGCCGACCCCAAGAAGGCCGAATCCATCCCGCAAGATCGCTTGAGTTCCGCGCCTTGGCCGTTGAGCGTTCGCCCCACTGGCTCTCCCAGAACTGAGTGGGGCGCTCTGGAAAAAATGGAAAGAACGGGCGCAACTTTGCGGTCTATCGCCCGCCACGTATTCGTCGGGGTCCAGACGAGCGCGGACGCGATCTACATTTTGAGAAAGCTCGGATCATCCAAGGACCGCGTGCAAGTCCACTCTAGAGCAACAGGCACGGACTACTCTCTCGAGGCTGAGATCGTAAAGCCAATCATCTCCGGCGCGGATGTGGAGAGGTACGGAACTCCGCGACCCCAAAACGTGTTGATCTTTCCCTACGACATCGATCGTCGGAAAAAGCGGGCATCGCTCATCCCCGCGGCGATGATGGAGAAGCGCTTTCCCGAAACTTGGGCCTACCTGAACGAGAACAGGGCGGCGCTCGAAGGAAGGGAAGGCGGCAAGATGGCAGGGGAACAGTGGTACGCTTATGTGTATCCCAAGAATCTGGCGAAACAACACTTATCAAAGATTTGTGTCCCAAGACTTGTAGACAGGCTCTCTGCGATTTGGGATGAGCGCGGAGAATTCGTCCTCGACAATGTTGACGTGGGAGGCATCGCCCTACGAGAGGAAAAGTGCAGTCCGTTGTATGTGGTGGCACTCTTGAACAGTGCTGCCGCGCACTTCTACTTGAGGGCCCGTAGCACGACATTCCGCGGTGGCTTCCTTTCCGCTAACCGCCAATTCTTGGGCAAAATCCCCGTACCGCTTCCGGAGAACTTAGACCCGTCCCAAAGGGAAAGCGTCAATAGCATCGAAGTCATCGCCGGAAAACTCATCCTCCTCAATCAGTCTTGCTTTAAGATAGCGTCTTCGTTCGAATCCAACCTGTTAAGCACTTTGCCCGTTACTGCGGGAAGGTATGTCAACTTCAACATCGACTACTACAGCGTGCCCCCGTACTGGAAGAGCCGGCGGTTAATCCCGGCCAACGGGCTTGAACTGACTGATCCCGTCGTCGCCATGCGAATCGAGAATGACACCCTAGGGAGAGACCAAGGGTTTTCCGCTACGTCCCGCTTGATAATCTCCTACCAGTCGGAAAAACGGGGACCCTGGAAGCCCCTGATGGAGATCGAGCCTGCGAATGAGGATTTGCGCCTGTTCATCCTGTTGGCCGCCCGCCGGTTTCTGGCAGAAAAGGCACGCAAGAAAGTCTGGAAACTGCCCGGAGCCAAAGCTTCGAGAAGGACCGTTGATGTCGTGCTCGGCTCGCTAGTCCTCCCTGTCTGGAGCCTGCCTCACGGCAGCGGTGATCGCGCCGAAACAAATCTGAGAAAAATCTCGGAATTGATGGCCGCGCTCCGTAAGGATGTACAGGGAGAAATAAACCCCAGCGTCCTTGAGGCACAACGGGACTCGTTAGATCAGGAGATTGACGAGATTGTTTTCGACCTCTACGAGCTAACCAGCGACCAGCGACGGCTTATAACGGAAACGGTCAGGCGCAGCAGATAGATTCCCTCTTGAATTTCCAGGGCTTTTCCTTCAAATTCGTCCCCGTTCATCGGCCGGTAGCAGTACACCATCGCTGGCCAGAGTGCGATTCGGCCTAAAGGTTACGCTCAGGCCTCCCGCTTAATCGTGGACACTCGACCACGGCCGCTCCTCGGCGCGAATGACCCCTGGGGCAGACGCGTCTCCGTCCTTGTAGGGCCGAAACGGACTCTGTGTCTCTTGACAGGCGGCAGAAGATAGGCTAGAACTGTGAGTTGAAGCGCTTTGGAGTGCGGCAGCTTGCTGCCGCTTTCGTACAGGCCGGCTTGCTGGCCGGGTGCTCCGCCTTTGTAGCGCCGACCTTTTGGTCGGCATTTTCCTGCTTTCGCATGGTGCTGACCTCGCGAGGCGAGGTCAGCGCTACGGCCCCGGCGCGAGCAAGCTCGCGAGAGAATAAAGCGGCAGCAAGCTGCCGCACTCCAAAGCAACAAAGGATTGTTTAAAATTGACATAACAGAGCGGGGATGTCTATGAAAACAAAGGAGCGGCTTTCCACCGGCGGTCACAAAGCGGGAATGTTATAGAAAACAAAGGGACTTAAGCGTCGAAAGCGGGAATGTTGTTGAAAAGAAAGACGGTAGGTCGTAGGTCGTAGGTGGTAGGTGGGGAAGAGCAGGTTTTAGGAGTCAGGAGTCGGAAGGGCAGGTTTCAGGTGTAAGGGGCTAAAGCAGGATTCAGGATTCGGGATTCAGGATTCAGGGCGGGAAGAGTTGGGGGAAAGGATAGGGAACGGGGAATAGGGGACAGGGAATAGGGAATGGTGAATTGGCTGGTTCTTTTGGTGCCGGGTGCTGCAATATCCATATGAGGGCAACTGGAATCGAGCGGCAGGCTGGGACGCGGTTGTTACTTCTCGACCCTCGACTTTCGACTTCTCGACTTCGAGAAATTGAACGACCGACGCGGGAATGTCTATGAAAACAAAGGGTCGGTTCCCGACAGGCGGCGACAAAGCGGGAATGTTATAGAAAACAAAGGTAGTTACGCGTCGAAAGCTGGAATGTTGTTGAAATCAAAGGTAGTTAGTATCTGGTAGGTGGTAGATCGTAGGTGGTAGGTCGGGAAGAAGGACTGGGTCCGGGTGGCAGGTGCCGAGTGACAGATAACAGGGGCTAGCCCGCATTTCTCACCAGCTTTCTGGGATCGGCTTCGAGGGCGCTCAGAGCGGCGACTGCGGCCTCAG
>JBAVYG010000081.1:0-2319 GCA_049698675.1 Terriglobia bacterium | reverse complement strand
CCAGATGGCCATCCGTTGTTTGTTTTGCGGTCTTGACCCAACTGGGAAGATGGGAGATGTCTTGGCCGTCAGGAATAAACGTAAAGGTCACCGTTCGTGCTGCCTTAAGCCGCTGCAACAGGTTGCAAGCTTGCCCAACGGTAAATCCGTATTGTGGCGCTTGCGCGAGGACTCGGACGAAACCCAGCTCGGTAATCGAGCAGGTTGCCAGTTCGGGGGTTCCCTTTGCGGCCAGCCTCCGCACCCATCGGGCAACGCGCTCGTGGAATTCGTGTTCAAGGAAGCCAAGCGCGACCAGGGCATTCACGTCAAGCAGGTATTTCATGGAAACTCAGCCAAAATCTCGCGGACCTGCCTGCTGCTTAAATGCGGAGCCCCCACTCCGGCGCTCAGAACCGGAAGACCTGTAATTCGGTCAACGAGGAGGGTCACGTTGGAGAAGCGCGTTTTCCGCGGAGTTAACACTACTCGCCCAGCCTGCACTTTCGCGTCGAGCGAATCGCCGGGCTGGACGCCTAGTCTGCGGCGAATTGCGCCCGCAAGTACGATCTGGCCCTTTGTGGAAAGTTTCAATTCCATGGTAAGAAAATCTTACCTCAGAATCCGTCAGACCACAAGGAGATTTGGTGGACCTGGGGAGGTTCGAACTCCCGACCCCATGGTTGCAAACCATGTGCTCTCCCAACTGAGCTACAGGCCCATGTTGCCTATACAATTATAGTGGCCGGGAATTCATAATTCGTCAAGCGAAAGGGGATTAAGCAGCACTATTGTTGTGCCGCGTCACAGCGTCGATTTGGCGCCCAAGACGATAAAGTCAAACATCAGCCACGCCGAGGAGGCCATCCCGCCTCGCGGGATCCAACGAAGTGCGACTGTAGCTCAGCGTGATCGCCTATAACCTGGGCAACTTGTGGCGGCGGTTGTAGCATCCCTAGAGCGTCGAAAGTTTGTGCTTGACCAGCTTGCAGCAGAGGCTGGTGAAGACCGGCGGACGGCAGGTGAAGCACGCCCGGTATTACCGGCTGCTGCTGGCAGAGAGTGCCGCCGTGGTCTCTTTTGACTCGCCGTGCGCGAGAGACACGCGGCGCCTCTTTGGAGGCATGCTATGCGAAGCATTCGAATTACCCCGCCCTTGATTTTGCTTCTGCTCTTGGCTTTCCCTTGGGCTTGCGCGCAGGACCCTCCTCCGCGCCTCGAAGTTTTCCTCGAAGGCGGCGGGTCTTTCCTGAATGGTGGCAGCGGGCTGCTGTCCGTCAACGTCGCATGCCCAGCGGTCTGCACGCCAGCGGGATGTCTCCCCTGCCCCTCACCCTCATCAGTCCCCGTGACCAGCTCGTTCTCCAAGACGGCGCCTCTTTTTGCCGGTGGACGCTTCCGGTTTACGCGGCATGACGCCCTGGAAGCGAGCTATTCTTACAGCCCCAACCACTTCTCACTTCAGCCGGCAAGTCTGCCAGCGGTCTCCGCGTACAATCGCGTTGATCTCATTTCCTTCAATTACGTCCGCTATCTCTGGGCCAAGAAATCTTTCCAGCCGTTTGTCACTGGCGGGCTAGGAGCAAACCGCTTCAGCGGCCCCTCGAATGCCTCTGCGGTTGTTTCAGGCTACGTCAATGCGGACAACGGGTGGCAGTTCGCCTGGAATTACGGAGGCGGCGCCGACCTCGTCCTCCAACGACACTTCGCCTTGCGACTGGAAATCAGGGATTACATAACTGGACAGCCCAAGCCCGACTCCATCGCCGGGATCACCGGGCTCGCCGGAACCAGTCACAATATCGTTCCGAGCGCAGGGCTCGTTTTCCGGTTTAAGTGAGAATCCTCAGGGCTTCCGTGGGTGATCCGTAATCCTCGTTCCACACTCCCCGCAAAACTTCACGGGCACGGGATTCTCGAAACCACAATGGGGACAAACATAATCCTGGGGGGGTTGGATTTTCCGGGAGGCACGACGCGCCGCGATCTCGCGTTCGATCACAGCATCATTCTCTCTCAGTTGTTCAGCCTCCTGTGTGGCAGCCATGAGGGCAGCGGCTTCACCAAGGTAGTTTTCCCTCAGGCTCTGGTAGTCTTGGGCGGCGATCTTTCCGGCTTGGTGTTCGAATTCCAGATCCTTCAGGTTCTCGTAGACCACCAGGCGGCGTCGCTTCAAATCCCCGAGCGGAGTGACATCCACGGGCAAAGTAGAATTCCCCGCGCCTTCCGCCGAAAGCAATGGCGTCGCGACGAAAGCCGCCAAACCTAAAGCAATCAGCAATCCAATAACGAGAAACATTGAAGCACCTAAGCCAACGCGTCGTTATAGCCGGGTTCTTC
>JBAVYG010000080.1:0-10860 GCA_049698675.1 Terriglobia bacterium | reverse complement strand
GTGTTGCGTCGCCGACGCGAAAAGCCGGGGGAATCGCAGACATGCCAAGAAACGGCACGTCTGCGCCACCCGCCGTGGAGTGGGGTTGGCGTTCTACGACCCAACCGGCAGCCCACAAGCGACGCTTGGGTCGGGCCTGTCGGGGGTGGCCGTGCGACGGCGCGAGCCCAGCGGCGAACTGGGGGATTTTGTCGGCGAGGGAGAGGACGCCCCAACTCTCATATTTTATGGTCCTAACCTGAAGCCGCAAGTCATGCTGACGGTTGCGAGGGGCCAGCCGCACCTAAGGCTTTTTGATGAGAAGGGCAATCTGATCCACTCGGCCCCTTAAACGTGAGCTAGGAATCCCGCGTCAATAACTTGAAAAGCCCTCGAACAAGTAGGGCGCTTCTTGCATGGACGGGAATCAGCTCCGGGCCATCCAGGAGAGGTATCGCTGGGTGGCGGCGACATTGTTTTCCCATGTCGCCGCCTCGCAGGGCGTTCCGCCGCCAATGCCGAAAGCAGGGCTCATACATGCAACGCAACGTATGCCCCAGTGTCCGCGCTGCAAATCGATTTAGAGAAACTGGCCATTCCTATTGAGGCCCGGGCTGCCCGTCTTTGAGGGTAAACCTTACACGCTCGATCTCGCGGTTAAGAGCGTCGGATAGCCGTCGCCACCAGTGAATCCTGTCATTCGTGTAATAAAGTGCCGTCGCGCTTTTAGAAACCGCTAGATCGGCGGCACCTGTGGGCCCACCCGGAACGTCGGACACTTGACTCTGAACCCAATCAGCGGGCCCTAAGGAATAGTTTCCGCAAACGGCCCAGATGTGTGAGTCGCTGAATGAGAGCCAGGAAGAAAAGGACCCGATGGCGGCCATGATCCGGGGGGCAAAGGCGGTCGGCACTTGCCTGATTTCCGCCGACTCAATGCCGCTATATCCCCTTCCTCCTCTGGCTATCTTCCCTGACCTCGTGCACCTCTGAAAGGTGGAGAAGCAAATTTCGTTATGTCCGAAAGTGCAGAAGGTGTCGCCGGGGTGGAGTTCTTGTGATGCCCCAGCAAGGGGCGTACAGTCCCATTGCAAGAGCTCCTTCTCCGCGAGATGGTTGGGAAGAAAAAGATCCGAAACCGGCAGGTCCGCCTCGGCCTCGACAGCGAGAGCTCGTAATACATGCAGTGGCGTGTTGGACCACATCCAGCGAACCGGCTGCCCCTCTCGGTACACTCTAATGGAATACCCGCACGCTCTCAAGACCACCTCGGGGCCGCGTTCCACGGGCCTTCCAAGAATCGAGTCTCGCAGGAACTGCAGGTTGCGACCCACGGGATTTCCAACCTCGTCGATGCACCACAGGGCACAACGGTAAGCGGTACGAGCGCAATAGCGAAACAAACAAAAATCCTCGCCGACGCGCCAGGGTATGTCGGGCGGTATCAGGATGCAATGCCGGTCGACGAGATCGATACCCTGCCGGTACACGTTATCGCCGCAATACAGATACAGAGTGTAAAACTTCGAGCCGACACTCTGGACTTCGCAAACCGTCATTATTCCGGGGCACAGCCTCCTGTCAGCAGGGCCAGCCTCCTGCAGTAGGAGGTCTCCTACGTGGTATTTATGCGGTTTTGACGCTTTTGGCGGCACGTCGCCCACCTCGCTCCCCTGCCTATACGTCGACATTCCGCCATCAGGTCCACGATGGTCAGCGTTTAGGATTCTTTTCGCTCTCAGAACATCTCCTCCTGCTCGTGTTTCGTCTTCCTCTCCGCTTTGGCGAAGGTTTCGACGCGGTGGGCGGGGTATTCGAGCTTCTTTCCCGCCAGCAATTCGGCGATGGTGAGGATTTGCAGGCGGGGATAGCGGCCCGGAAAGTCTTTTGACTCGTAGAAGCCCGTGGCGGCGGCTTCCGTGAGCATGGGCTTGGTGGGCTCGCGCAGTGTGATCAGCGCGCCGATGGCGGCCTTCTCGCGGTCGAGCACCCCTTTCAGATCGCGCACGTGGTTCACGCCGACGTAGCCGCTCTTCACCTGTACGATCACCTGCTTGGCCTGGCCGCTCTTGTCGTCGAAGAAGTTGATGTAGCCGTCGATGCCGGTGTCCGCGCCCTTCTTGTGGTCCTTGGCGGGGCGCGCATTTACCAAGTCCACCGCCCACCACTCGAACTGGTGCGGGCTGATTCCTTTCAGAGCCTCGGCGCTCTGCAAGTCCTTCGGGGCGCCAACAATCTCATAAGGGCTTAGTTCCTCGTGGAAGTGGTCGCGGAGGCGCCGCTGCACAAGATTGATGGCAAGATAGGTGATGTCGATTCCGATCCAGCGCCGCTTGAGTTTTTCCGCGACGGCGATGGCTGTGCCGCAGCCACAGAATGGATCGAGAACCACATCGCCTTCGTTGCTGCTGGCTTTGACGATGCGTTCGAGGAGCGCCTCGGGCTTCTGCGTGGGGTAGCCCAGGCGCTCTTGGGCCTGCGAGTTGATCGGAGGAATGTCGTCCCAGCTATCGCCAAGGGCAACCCCAGGCATCTCGTCCAAATATCGCTTGTACCTGGGGACAGCCCCCGGACTTGGCTGCACAACCCTGCCGTCAGCGACGAGCCGCTGCATCTTTTCTTTGTTGTACCTCCAGTAGCGGACAACTCCCAACAACTTGTACCTCGGATGGCCGCGACTTCCCGAACCTGGGGCGGTTAAGTCCCAAAGGCCATAGCTCCGACCGTCCGCGTCAACATGCGGGTACTTCGCTGCGACATACTCCTCATCGTAGGCGGAGAAGGGTTGCACAAAGACGGGGCGGTGGGCGCGGCTTCTGCAGTAGTAAAAGACAATGTCCCGCACTCTCGGCCAATTGACAGCTCCCTGCCTGTAATCGCCCTTCGTTGTCGTCCTTCTCCAACTGATTTCATTGAGGTAGTTCCCTGACCCGAAAACCGCGTCAAGGACGAGCTTCAAGTAGTGGCTCGCTGTCGGGTCGCAGTGTAGATAGATACTGCCGGTGGGCTTCAGCACGCGATGCAGTTCCACCAAGCGGACAGCCATCATCACGAGATACGCCATCATGTCATTGCGCCCCAGGAACGCCAGGAGCGCCTGCATCAGCTCGGCGAGCTTGCGCGGGCCGCCGGTGACGATTTCCTTGTAAATCGCTTCCGGCTCCAATCCCCACTGCCAGGTGTCCTCAAAAGCCGTGATCTGCGCGGCGGATTCCTGGCCGCTCTTTTCCTTGAAGAGCACGTTGTAGGTGGCGTTGGAGTTGAAGGGCGGGTCGAGGTAGATGAGGTCAACGCAGGCGTCCGGCGCCTCGCGGCGCAGGATGTCAAGATTGTCGCCAAAGTAGAGTCGGTTTTTCCAGTCCATTGCCAGTGAGCATACCACAAATCGACATGAACGATGCGGTGGCTGACGATTCTGCGCTCAGCCGCGAGCGGCGCGAACGGGCTTGGGCTTCTTGGCACGGCGCTGGGTGCGGTTCGTCGGCTGCATCGCCTTGTCAGGAGGAATGTCTAAAGGAATGTTCGTCCGGGCAAGCTGCAAGAGCAGGCGCAAGGCTCGATTGACCGACGCTGAATCGGCGAACGCTTCGGCCACATCGGGATCGAGTAGCACAACATTCGTGCCGGCGCGGTAAGCCTCATAATGCTTCCCGCGAACGCCGCGCGAAAAGTGGTACTCGGGTCGAATTTCGTCGTTATCGTTTTGCTGAACGCGTTGATTCATACTGTCTCCGTTCCCTGGGAGTTGCTTCACGGGCGTTGATGATCCGGGTTCGCCCTTCGCGTTCCGTGTACGCGACCACGAGCAGGCGCCCTATTGCCGCGAGACCCATGCTCAGAAACCGGAATTCGCCCTCCGAGTGGTGTGGATCGGCAATTGCGAGCTCCAGTGGGTCGCCGAACACCGTCATCGCTTCGGGGAACGTGACGCCGTGCTTGGCGACGTTTGATGCTGCTTTCTTTATTCTTCGTTGCCTTCCTAACGGAAATGATGCGCATGCTAGTACTGACTGCGCGTGAGAACGAGATCACCCGCCCATCCGCGGCGCGCCGCGCGCTTCCGGTGAGCTTGCGTAAGTTCGACAGCCAAACCCACATTATTCGGCTCGCCGGGTTACGGTTCCAACACGAGGTAGTCAAAGTTTCCTGGGCCCAAGCGCCGCTCGAGCTGCTCGAGGATGGCCTGCACCTGCGTGGGGGTCTCATGGGGGCCGGAGACATAGAAGGGCTTGCCGTCATGCCCGTACCCGAAGTGCGTTGGGCAGGACGTGGCCTGCACATCGCCGAAGATCTGGCGCGCCGCGTCATAATCCACATGGGGGTTGAACCCTAGCTCGTGCGCGTAAGCTACGCCGCCTTCTACCAGCTTCCGGAAGCAGGCGGGCTGCATCGGCTGAAGGCTCTCGGCCGCCGACCAACTGCGCAGGCGCTGGGCATACTCATCTCTGGCCACAATGGAAAAGAAGGCATTCTTGACCCCAAGACAGAATATGTCCAGCAGGAACGCGCCCAGGGCGATGCGTCCATCCGGCAGCGAGCGACTGAAAAGCAAGTTGCCCACACCCAGCTCGAACAGCTTCGCCGGGACCAGCGCTTCGTGGATTGGGGCAGTGGCGGCCAAGGCTATCTGCGGGGCCGTCGCCCCAGCCTGTCCCGGTTTGGTTGTCTTGTTTGCCTGCTCTTGCCGATGGCGGTCCAAGTATTTCTGATATCGCCTTTCATGTCTCGACATGAGGGTGTCCTTCCAGCAAGTTTATAGAGAGGCTATGCAAGGCTACCCGGCGGATGGGGCATGCGTCGCGTTTGCTGCGAGGTATGCGTTGAACCAATCTCCACCCTCAGCGCAAACAACGCAATCAGAAGAGCATGTTCCCTTGATTCAGCCCTCAAAAATCGCATCCATTCCATAATGCGGAAAGTCTGCCCCACCGGCGAACGGGAAAAGGTGGCCGGGTTGCCGATCTTGGGGATTTACACGGCCAGGGGCGTGAGCTGATAAACACGGGCAAGCTGCCCCGCCTTCTTTAGATCACCAGTCCTTAACGCCTCACGCACCTCATCCAGATTCTGTGCGTCTTTCGCAGATAAATAGGGCGACCACCCCGTGTCGGACTCAACCCGCTCAATCTCGACCGCAGCAGCGTATTGGCCCTCATGGATGAACTTCGTGTAAGGCCTCTTGGTCATGACTTTCTCCTGAGAAAACCGTCTGCCCAACGCCGTGGGTCAGGCCGATACGCGGTGACAACCACGGCGGGGGAATCCGCCAGGCTCGGGATACCCCACACCACATGGGATGGGCTTGCCCTCATGGTCCTTTTGCAGCACAAGAACACACGGCCCCTTGTGATAGGTCGGGTACTCTTCGACCACGGCACCCTCCCTGGCTCCTTCAAGGATATCCCTCACAAGAATACCATCTGCCGCAAGCCCATCACAGCCGTGATCCGAGATGAGTACTTCCTGACGGGCTACCAAGCCGAGAATGCGCTCAAAGATCTCGCTCATCGAGAAACCCTGGCGTCGTCCATGATCCTCGCTTTGACTGTCTCACCGCAAAGACCGCGGGCGGGTTTGGCCTAGTCTTCCTGCTGCCGGCGGTGCTCGGCCACAATAGTGACCTGGAACTCGTGGGCTAAGCGGACCACCCGTTCCACCAAACCGCGGCCAAAAATCATCGGCCATCTCTTCTGTTGGGGCCGGGCAAGGAAAATCTGTGTAATTCCGTGGAGGCGGGCAAAGTCGACCAAAGTTTGGGCCACATCTTCGCCCTGTAACACGCTGAGCTCGATATGCAAGTTGCGGGCGAATTTCATGTGCTTTTCCACGGCCTCGCGCTGGCCTGCCGGGATATTATGCAAGCTGCCGTCGCGGAAGACACACACCGCGAAACAGTCCGCCTTCAGGTAATCGGCCACGCGCCTACCGCGCCGGATTAGCGCCGCTGAAGAGGGGTCTTCTGTGACGAGAATGAGGATTCGGTCGGACGAGTGTGGCCTCTGAGATGAAAGCGAGTCATGGTCTTCGCCTCCAATCGCAACGGCCTCCGTTTCGTCCTGGACCGACTGCCGAACGTCAACCTCATGCGCGGTCTGGCGTATGGCCAACTCACGCAGGGCGACCAGAGTCGACTCCTTAAAGAAATTCTCCATCGCCTGGTGCGCCTTTTCGGGTGCATAGACGACGCCGCGCATCAGCCGGTTGAGCAGGGCCTGAGGAGGCAAGTCGACCATGACCACCTCGTCGGCTTGCTTGACGACCCAATCCGGGATGGTTTCACGCACGCGGATGCCCGTGAACTGCCAGACCTGGTCGTTAAGGCTCTCCAGGTGTTGCACGTTCATCGTGGTCAACACGTCGATGCCGGCGTCCAGCAGGACTTTCACGTCTTGCCAGCGCTTTTCTCGCTCCGACCCCGGGATATTCGTGTGTGCAAACTCGTCGATGACGCAGACTTGGGGACGGCGACGCAGTATGACACCGACATCCGTTTCCCCAAACACGGCTCCTCGGTAGGTGATCTTGCGACGGGGTAAGAATTCCAGGCCCTCGGCTTTAGTAATGGTGTCCATGCGCCCGTGGGGCTCGAAATAGCCAAGCACGACGTCAATACCCTCATTCTTCAACTTGTGGGCTTCGTCCAGCATCTGATAGGTCTTGCCGACGCCCGCGGCGTAACCCAGGAAGATCTTAAGCGTGCCTCGACGGACGGACTCGGACATGTACGGCATCCTCTCAGGCTGATGAAAAAACTCAGAAGCTGTCATTCTGAGCGGAGCGAAGAATCTAAGTTCTTGACTTCAAAGCAGAGCGAGATGCTTCGCTTCGCTCAGCATGACATGATGGGCACTTTTTCAACAGCCTGCTATACCGGGAAAACTCTGACGTCTATATTCTCCGCTGCCCGGATGAGGTGTTCCACGGGCCTGCCAAAGACGCGGTCCCACCAGTTGTTGCTCATTATGTTCGCCAAAAAGATCTGAGTAATGCCGTGGGCCCGCGCAAACTGCATGATGGTGTAGGCTGAATCCTCGCCATCCAGTACTTCGATTCGCGCGCCGGCAGACCGCGCATGCGATAAGTTTTTCTCCAGGAGAGTCTTTTCTTCCAACGTGACGTCTGGCCGATTAATGTACGCCACAAACAATTCCCCATGGAATCGCTCGGCGTTGCGCCTTCCGCTGGCGATGATCTCGGCAGCGTCAGCGTAAGGGGAAACACAAACGAGAATGCGCTCATGGGCGCCCCAAACCTGCTCGATGCCATGACGCGCCAGGTAAGCCTCAAGCTGATAGTCGACCACATCCGCAGCCAGCAGGAGCGCAATCTCCCGCAGTCCAGAAAGCTGTTGCGGCAGGATGGGCGTAGCGCGCGCCTGACCAGTAACCAGAGAGCTGGGGTCGCGCTGTAGAGCAAAATCGGGCGGTGCGTCCACAATTTCGATTTCGTCCGCATTGCGCAAGAAGCTCTCCGGAACGGTCTCCGTCACGTGCTTGCACGTGATCCTCTCCACTTCCTCCCGCCGTTCCTCGATATGTTGGAGGTTGACCGTGGCAATCACCGAGATGCCCGCCGAAAGCAGGTGCTCCACATCCTGCCAGCGCTTGGAGTACGGGCTGCCAGGGGGGTTGTCATAAGCCAGACCATCAACCACGCAGACTTGGGGGTGGCGACGCAGGATGGCCTCCACGTCCATCGTGGGCACGCTACCGATGGTGCGGAGGGGGATGACGGGCATTTTTTGCAGCAGGGCTTCGACTTCGGCTGAGACCTTGGGTTGAATCGCACCCACTACAACATCCTCGCCTCGTGTGCGCCGGCGCCGCGCCTCATCCAGCATGCGGAATGATTTTCCGACGCCTCCCGCGTATCCGAGAAAAATCTTGAGTCGTCCGCGCCTGGAGTATTGCTCCTCTGCCTGAAGTTGGCGCAACAGTTGCTCAGGATCTGGACGGCGGTCGGTAGACATGTTCCTTATAGGGGCGTTGAGTCTTCCTGGTTCCAAGATCTATTATGAGCGAGAAAGGCACAAAACGGAAGCCCTCCCGCCCTTCGGTACTGGTGTCATTTGCGAGACTTGGTTGTGCGGTGTGTTCCGCTTGGGCAACCTCGAGCGCTGGCGCAAATTACTTTTGCTCGGAATCTTTCCCTACTTGATAACCGGGCTGGTCACCGCCTCTGGCGGAGCATGGAACGCCAGCATCGTCGCGGAATATTTCCATTTCCGAGGGCAAACCTTCTCGACTGTGGGACTCGGCGCGCTGATCAGTCAGGCGACAGACAGTGGCAACTCCCGTCTGCTCCTCGCGGCCACAGTTTCCTTGGCGGCGATGGTCGTCGCCATCAATCGGCTTGTCTGGTGACGCCTATACAACTTGGCGTCGACCCGGTTCAAGCTTGAAAGCTGAATTTTGTCTGGGGTAGTTTCCCGACATGCCATCCTGCGAAGAACTCCGTCCCCGCGTTGATTGTTGAATCTGCCAGTTTGGAGGCGGGGGGAGTCGAACCCCCGTCCGAAGAGCCGAACGGTCAGGAGACTACATGCTTGTCTCGTTCGCTTACCGCTTTCGCCAGCGGCCCTAAGGAACGGGCAATAACGAACCGCCGGCTAGCCTCAATTCCGCCGAAGCGGATCTCGCCCAAAATTCCGAAGCGGTGAACTTTGAGCCATCCCGCCAAGCGACGCCTCTTTCCATCATGCGGGCCTGAAGGAGGAGACGGCCACCTAATTAATTAGGCAGCGTAGGCATACTGCGTGTTGGCAGTTGTCTTTGTCCCACGCCGATTTCGGGTGGTGTGGACCCCCGGCATGCCTCCTAAGCGCAAGGACTCCCGTCGAAACCGTGACGCCCCCGCTCTTCTATTCCAGCTTACGCTGCGGAGACGCCCATGTCAAATGAGGCAGAAGGCAGAAAGCGGAAGGCAAAAGTCAAAAGGCAAGGGGCAAAAGTCAAAAGGCTGAAGGCTGAGAGCTGAAAGCCTCGACTGAGACCTAGACCGTGGCACAAAGCCGTTGCACCGATGAGGCGCCTTGTACCATAATGAGAGAGGTGTCGAGTGATTCGGCTGAGGTTGCTGTCCTGCCAGAAAACGACAATAAGGCGTTAGCCGTGCAAGCCCGCCAGGCGCGAGAGCGGTTGGGGGAGATGTTTCGCGCCCAAGCCGAGCAATTGCAAAAGCTCGACCAAGACTTGAAGGAATTGCGTGGCGAGCACGAGCAGTTAGAGTCAGTGGCCTGGCATCAATTCGAGGTCCTGGAGAAGTCTAAACTTCCCTCTGCGCCAGTGCTCGTCGACGCCGTTCTTGCAGCCGTGCGCAACCTCCTCACGGCAACTTTACCCAAACAGGTGTTCAATAAGTTGACGGAGGAAGCTTGCCGGATGGGAGTTCGCGCGGTGGCGTTCGAGTTTCGAGGCAAGGCGGCCTGGGGAGCTTCGGCGGACGGATTCGGATCTCAACTCTCCGAGCAAGACCTGCGCTGCCTGGTAGTGCCCCTGAGTGTAGATACGCCGTTCCGCCAAGCCTTTAAAATCGGCGGGCACTTTGAGGGAAACCCCGATGCGCTGAAGAAGAACGCCAACGTCCTGAACCGGCTCCAGCCAGATTCGGGTGATTCGATCCTGCTTTTGCCGATTCGTTCGGCGGGCGCCGTTTCCGCCATCTTTTACGCTGACTCAGGAGGGAGAGGGGCGTTGCTGCCCGAAGCTGGTCTTGAGCTTCTTGCCGAATTTGCCGGCGCACAACTCGACCGTTTGAGGGCATTGAGTGGCAGGGCATTGGCAACGGTCAGTCAAGATGCTAACGGGGGAGGGGAACCTGAATCGGCGCCCGGTCTAGCGTCTCCAGCAGGGGCTGCGGAGCCGCCCGCAGAGGTCGCAGAGCTTAGTGAAGCTTCCGCATCTCCGGGCGAGACAAGCGCCCCGAGCATCGACGAGCCACTGCCTCCTCCGCCTGCGTCGCCGTTGATAGAAGCGGGCGCGCCCGTTGGGCCGCCACCCACCGAGGCGCAGGCTGAATTGCCTGCTGCACGCGCAACGATAGGGTTCGTGCCCGCTCCAGGGCCCGTTCCTGTCCTTGTGATGGAGGATCAAACGGCAGTTGACGTCCCGCCCGCCCCAGCCCCTAGGGCGGGGTTCGACGTCTCGCAACTCAGCGAAGCAGAGCAAAAAATACACAAAGATGCAAGGCGATTCGCGAGACTTCTGGTTTTTGAGATCGAACTCTATAACAAGGCGAAGGTTGCGGAGGGCCGCAAGAGTAAGGACCTGTACAGACGGATGAAACTTGATATCGATCGCAGCCGCCAGACCTTCGAGCAACGGTTCGGCAAGACTGTTGGTAAGCAGTTCGACTATTTCCACCATGAGCTGGTGAGGACCCTGGCAGGTAATGACCCATCGCTCCTCGGATTGGGTTATCCTGGTCCTTCCGTGTGAGACCCCATTTCAAAATCCTGGCTGAAGTTTGTTGGGCGCTGCTCGCCGTCCAAATTCTCGTTGAGGCGCGTCCAACGGTTGAGTCTGTTCCCGTACCCCTTCGCAAGCTGGCGGCTCGTGCGGGGAAACAATCCGCTTGGCCACAGTTGCGCCGCTACGCGGAGTCTCAGAAAGCGCCTGAACAACGCGCTCTGGCCTACTTCGCATTAGGTTACCGGGAATACGAGGCGGGTGAGTACCTCGCGGCTGCGAAGGACTTGGGTCAGTCGGCAGCGCGCCAGTTCTCCCTGGCTGATTACGCGACCTATTACTCCGCCGCCGCGGCTCTCAAGGCTAACAATCCAGTCCAAACGGCTGAGACTGTCCGGGACTTCTCATCCAGTTTTCCTGCGAGTCCTTTGCGCTTACAAGGGCTCGAGTTGCTCGCCGAGGCCCTGATTGATTC
>JBAVYG010000079.1:0-2114 GCA_049698675.1 Terriglobia bacterium | reverse complement strand
CTCTAAGACTAGCTCCCCCGCAGAAGCCGAACGCCGGTTCCCTTGGATGACCTCGGAAACTATGCTGAGTGGACACTTCGCCGGATTAGGAACGAAAAACGCCCTTCCCTGAAACTGGACGTGACGACGGCCTAGCAATCGGAAACCTGGAACCCGATTTCTCCCCAGTAACGGCTTTATGCCGGTTCAAATCGGTTCTGCTATTTTCGTGGGAAGACGTACTCTCCAGAGGGGTTTGTCTGTTTGAGGGCCTTGACCTGTTCCTTCTCCACCACGAACTCCCAGACCATGTCGGAGAATTCCTTGACATGGAACTCGAGGCCTTTGTACGGGATCAGTTTTTCCTCCGGCGCTCCGGGAATCACCAGGTAGAGGCTGCCGTCCTCTTTCAGCACGACCTGGAACTTGACGGCGCTCGGGGTCTCGTAAGTCCCGGCGAGTTGCTGGAGGAGCTTGGGGGCGACAGTCTTAGGTCTGCGCGTGAAGCTGGCCTCGGCCTCGTCCAAGGACATGACGGCCGTGCCCACATCGCCTTGGGGATTGGTGACGAAGTTCACCGACCACTTTCCGTAGATCTCGTCGTCGGGTGTGTCAAAGCGGTCGGAGTGGAAGCGGGTCAGGGGGAGCTGGATCTTGTGGAAGTCGAACTGGAGCTGTCCGTCTTTCATCCCGATCTTCAGGACTCCGTAAGCGGGCTGCTGATACTCGCCCACGTAATCCGCGAGGGCCTGGAACCGGCTCTGCGTCTCTTGACAGGCGGAAGAAGATAGGCTAGGGTAGTAAGTGGGGTTGTGGAAGAAAAATGCTGAATGCTGAATTGTGAATTCAGAATGTGAATATGGACTCTGGGTTGTTTTCTTACTTCTCGGTACCGCCTACTGCCTACTGCCTACTTCATGCTGTAGACTCCCTACTGCATTTAGGGGAAGTGGGATGGAGAGGGCTCTTGGTAGGCATGGCAGCCCCGGACAAGATGTCGCCGCCGACAGGGAAAGAAAGAACCAGTCACGTTGAAAATCGAACGAGCAATGCGGGAATGTCATTGAAAACAAAGGACCGGCTTTTCACTGGCGGGCGCTAAGCGGGAATGTTATAGAAAACAAAGGTAGTTACGCTCCGAATGCGGGAATGTTGTTGAAAAGAAAGGACGTAGGTGGTAGGTGGGGAAGAACAGGATTCGGGAGTCAGGATTCAGGAGTCAGAATGAAGAGCATCTGCTCTCCGTCGGTTGCCTTCTGCTTACTGCCTACTGCGGCTCTAGGTGGTACGTGCGGGACGAATGGGATTCAGGATTCGGGATTCAGGAGTAAGGAGGCAGAAGAGCTGGGGCAGGCGCTCGGGCTGGGGCAATTGTATTCTGAATTGTGAATGTGAATTGAACACTGAGCATGAGCCTGGCAACGAACCCACCTCATCCTCTGTTAGAATACCGTTCCCTTATGACTGAACAGAAATCCATCCTCGTCACCGCCGGCATCGTAGTAGATGGCGACCTTATCCTGATCTGCCAGCGTCATCGTTGTGACGCTTACGGAATGCAATGGGAATTTCCCGGAGGCAAGGTGAAAGACGGTGAAGACTTGAAAGCCTCGCTGCGCCGCGAGCTGGCTGAGGAACTGATGATCGAGGCCGAAATAGGGGAGGAGGTCTTTCGCGTACGTCACCGATACCCGGATCGGGATGTTGAAGTGGTTTTCTTCGTGGTCCGAAGCTTTCGTGGGACGATCCGCAATCAGGTGTTCGAGGCTGTTAAGTGGGTGCGGCGAGCCAAACTCACTGAATTCAACTTCCTTGAGGCGGACCGCGAATTGGTGCATCGAATCTCCAATGCTGAAATTGTTTAACAGCTTGCGGAATAACCCCAATTTGAGCGCTCTCTGTAGCGGCCAGGCTCGGGATGCTATCCCCACCGGAGGCATCGGGAAGCCCGACAGTGTAGCTTCTCGACCAGATAAATCGTGCTTTCTGCCTTTTGCTTTCTGCCTTCTGCTTTCTGCCTTCTGCCTTCTGCCTGCACAAGCCCAAGTTGAAAGCGTTGAAAGCACCGAGCCAACGCATTACCTATGGCTCAGCCACGGGCGCATTGAAGGACACCTTGCTTTGAGCTACTCCCC
>JBAVYG010000078.1:0-3956 GCA_049698675.1 Terriglobia bacterium | reverse complement strand
CTCAAACTCTGCCGGTTCATAAAAGTCATGGAGCTTCCCGAGGCTCAGAACCTCCTCCCGCGAGTCATATCCGAGGATGCGTGCGTAGGCGACATTGCAGTCGAGGATGTGTCGGCTGAACAGGGTGCCGCGAAAGACCCCGGCAAGATTGCGTTCGAACAGCAGGCGGTAACGTTCTTCGGATTCGCGCAAGGCCTGTTCGGCACGCTTGCGCTCGCTGATATCTCGGGCGATGGCCACCGTCCCAGTGATTCTCCCCGTCGTGTCATAGACCGGCGAGAAGGTCAGTGATACGTCCACCCGAGTGCCATCCTTGCGAACCCGGATGGACCCGTCGCAGTAGATCCTTTTTCCCTGGCGGACCTTTTCGAAAAGCTGTGCCAATTCAGCAAGGCGGTCTGGGGGATATAAGACAGAAACGTAGTTCCCAGTCATTTCCTCAGCACTGTACCCATAGAGTTCCTCTGCTCCATGGTTCCAACTTACGGTTAACCCCTCCAAAGTCGTGCCGATGATGGCATCCTGGGAGGATTCCACCAGGGAGGCTAGAAACGCACGCGCCTCCTCGGCGCGCTTGCGCACGGTGATATCGATCAGCGTCCCTTCCACCAGCGGCAGGCGGCTTTCGCCCATTTCGGTCAAGGTGATGTTCGCGAGGACCGAGATGGGGCTTCCGTCGCGGCGCTTCAGGCGGACTTCGAAGTTGGTATGAGACCCTTCTCCGCGCAATCGGGCTGCGGCGGCCATTCCCTCCTGCGCGTCGTAGAAGTAATCCAGCTTTTCAAGGTGCAGAATTTCCTGCGGCGAGTTGTATCCGAGCATGCGCGCGTAGGCGTTGTTGCAATCCAGCACATGCCCGTCTAGCGTGCCCCGGAAGACTCCGGCGAGGATCTGTTCGAAGAGCCGGCGGTAGCGCGCCTCGGATTCGCGTAGCGCCTGTTCGGCACGCTTGCGGTCCGTGATGTCTCTGCACAGGTTGACGATACGGACACCCCCCGCCGCCGGCAGACCCATCACCTTCTGGCTTAGGGATTTGGTTGCGTGGGCAAGGGAAAGCAGTATCTGGCGCGCTGACTTCATGGCATCACTCCATTCGTCTCTATCGGCAAATGCCAAGCACCGCATAAAGATTACGGCCCGGCCTTCGGTCCCAACCAGAAGCAGATTCTTCTCCCGCAAGACGGGATCAGAATGACATGTCATCCTGGGCCAGTTTCAGAGTTTGGAATTCGATTTTGGTTGACACATAAAGCTGCGGAGTATAATGAGCCGTTCTTGTGCGTAGATGGGCTCTTATTCTGGAGAGCTTTTGTCAATCGGGAACTCTCTCCTTTTGGACACGACGCGAGACAACCAGGCCCACAACATGAAGAAGTCCAAAGCGCTAGTTCAGGACAGACAGCCACAGGGTGGCGCAGCGCTACAGAGCATGCCGGTACGGACCGCCGTGGTGATTGATATGCTCGCCGAAACGGTCATCAAGAGGTGTGGTGGTTGTTGAAGAGGAGATTAGCGACGCGCAAACTTCCCAGGGATCGAATGACGGCGCGGCAGCGCATTGAATGCACTTTGCGGGGTGAACTCCCTGACCGCGTCCCCGTCTTTGATCTCATCCAGCATATACCTCTCATTGAATATACTACGGGTGAGAAGGTCACCTTGCAGAACGGACTTGACCTGCTTTGCAAAACTATTGGCGAGCGGCTTGATATTACGCGGGGGATAGCGCCACCCGTTGAAGAGAAGCTCATCCGGCACGAGGACGGCTTCGTTTACAAACAGGAATGGTGGACCAGTTGGCTCATCGAGCGCCCGTTCAACGATGTGCAGGGGTTGCTCGATTACATTCCCCGCAACATCGAGGAAATCCACCGTCGCCGGTTTGGCGATATGTTCACCTTCGCCGGGAAGAGTAATGTCTGGGGAGCGTCTTCAAAGTCACCTCGTGAGCAGTTTCTGGAGTTGCAGGAGAAGGTTGGCGAGAACACCGTGATTTTCCCCAACGAGAGCCCCGTGGGGCTGGACACCGCTCACGTGCGGGCGGGACTGGACCTGCTGGCCTATGCCTACGCGGAGAACCCTCAGCTCGTATCGGATTGGCTGGAAGCGCTGAACTGGGCGGAGATCCAACGCGTCCACGAGACAGCCGACCCCGACTTATCACCTGTAACTCTGGTCTATTCCGATATCGCCAGTACGGAACAGGTTTTCTTCTCGCCTAAATTCCTGCGGAAAGAGTTCTTTCCGCGGCTTGCAAAGTTGGTGGATGCGTGGCATGAGCACGGAATTAAAGTGATCTACCACTCGGACGGCAACCTTTGGGCCGTGCTAGAGGATTTCCGCCAAGCTGGGATCGATGGAATTAATCCTCTAGAACCGTTGTCGAGGATGTATGCGGGTGAGGTCCGAAAGGCTTATCCGGAGTGGATCTTGATGGGTGGGATTGACGTCTCGCAACTCCTGCCTTTCGGCGCCGAATCAGAGGTCCGGGAAACAGTGCGGAAGACCATCGACGAAGCCGGGGCCGCAGGGCGCTTCTGGATTGGCTCGACTACCGAGATTCATCCTGCCGCCAAACTCGAGAATGTCCTGGCCATGTGGGACGAAATCGAAAAGTACGGCTACTATGATCGGTGGCACGAAAACTTACTTCACCGGAGGAGGCTTTCTTGACTGCTGACGACCTTGTTGTTAGCTTAGAGCGTCCGACACCTCACATGGGTCGGGAGCATTCATGGGAAATCGTCCACGGCGAATCGGAAGCACGCTTTCACGGCGGGATTTCCTGGGCGCTTGTGGCTGTGCATCCACACTGCTCCTCCCCGCGCCGCTGTTCGGGGCAATTGCCTCTCCGGCCGCTCAGGAAGTTGCCAACGGGCTCTCTGTGGTCTCCCCTGTGTTCTCTGATTACCGAGTTCTTCCTCACTATCGGGCGCACTCCCCCCTCGAGGAACTGATCCGAAAAGCCCGCCAGAAGGTGGATGATTATCCCAGCGAGAGGTATGGCCGCGAGATCGAAAGCCATTTCTCGGGATGGGCGGTTGAGCTTCGTAAGAACAAGAATGATGTGCGCGCCCTCGCGGCATTCCTTTCGCCGCAACTCGCGGCGGCCTCGCCCGCTCCCCAGGGGTTTGACCGCATCCGCGAGGATCCGACTCTCGCCGTCCGGCGCGCGAGTTTTTCCTCGGAGCTGTCACTCGGCCGGGACGCCTTTCTCGAGGAGTTCCGATCTTCACTGGGTTTGATCTCAGAGGTTCTCATCGCCGAGTTCAAAGTGGCGGATTTGGAGGTCGCCTCGGCTTCTCCGCTCCGCATCACGACCGAGATTCGGTACACGCTCGTGGGCACAGGGCCGCGGCTGCACCGCCTGCAGAGAATCGGCGTGTGGCAGATTGATTGGGAGCAGAACCCCGCGGGGGAATTGGTGGCAAAGAAGTGGCAACCCCTTTCGGAAATCCAGAGCCTCTCCTATCAACCGATTTTCGTCGACATCACCTCGATTGCGCTCAAGGACGTCTCCTCCTACCGCACGCAAATGCTGCGCGGCGCGGATTATTGGCGGACGGTGCTAGACGCGGCGACCGGAATCGACATCTACGGGAACAACGGCATCGCGGCCGGTGACTACGACAATGATGGGTTTGATGATCTCTACATCTGCCAGCCCTCGGGACTTCCCAACCGGCTTTACCACAACCGTGGCGATGGAACCTTCGAGGACGTGACGGAAGCGGCCGGCGTGGGCGTCCTGGACAACACCCCCTGCGCTCTCTTTGCGGACGTAAACAACAACGGTCACCAGGACTTGGTCGTGGTTACCGCCAACGGTCCTCTGCTCTTCCTCAATCAGGGGAACGGCAGATTTGCGCTGAAGCCCGGGGCGTTTCGGTTTGCGCGACCCCCACAGGGAACCTTCACCGGCGCGGCCTTTGGCGATTACGATCGCGATGGCCGCC
>JBAVYG010000077.1:0-7770 GCA_049698675.1 Terriglobia bacterium | reverse complement strand
GTTCTATGCTCTGACTATCGTGGGAGTGTCCCAGCTTAGGCGGACACGTCCGGAAGCGCCCAGGCCTTACCGGGCCTGGGGCTATCCAGTGTTGCCGGCAATCTATATCGCCTTTGCCTTGTTTGTGGAGTGGGCGCTGCTTACGCACAAGACTGGACGCAGCCTTGCCGGGCTTAGTATTGTTGCCGTTGGGGTGCCGGTTTTTTTCCTTTGGCGCGGAAGAGCAGTGAAGAGTGACAAGTGACGAGTGACGAGTAGTACATAGTAAATAGCAAATATCAAATTGGAAGTTTTAAATGAAGAAGTGTGGACGGCCAAGTCGCACTGCGCGCTAGGCCCAGGGCCACTGGGGGCTAGGGGCTGGGGAAGTGAAACCTCGACCAGCCTGGCTTCTGCTCGTCACTTGTCACTCGTCACTGTTTTTTGAAAGCTGACTGCTGACAATTTAGGGAGATGCAATGCCAAGCATCTGGACAAAGAAGAACGTCGCCGAATTGATAAAAGAGGCGCACGAGTCTGAACACGGCTTACGGCGCACGCTGGGGCCGCTCGCTCTGATGTCTCTGGGTATCGGAGCGATTGTGGGAGCGGGGATTTTCGTGCTGAGCGGGGTTGCGGCCCAGCACACCGGCCCGGCGCTAGTGGGTTCAGTGATCCTCTCCGGTGTGGGTTGCGGTTTTGCTGGCCTGTGCTACGCAGAGTTCGCATCCATGATTCCGGTGGCCGGCAGCGCCTATACTTACGCTTATGCGACGGTGGGGGAATTCCTGGCCTGGATCATTGGCTGGGATCTTATCCTCGAGTATGCCGTGGGGGCCACGACCGTCTCGATCGGATGGTCAGGTTACCTCGTTTCCTTCTTGCAGAAGACGCTTCATTGGCCTTTTCCCGCCGAACTGAGCAAGAGCCCGTGGGAGACTTTGAGGCTGGCGGACGGAACGGTCGTTCATCCGGTCTTTAACCTCCCCGCCGCTTTTATCGTCATCCTTATTACCACTTTGCTTATTATCGGGATACGTGAGTCCGCCAACTTCAACAGCATTATTGTTATGATTAAGGTTGGGGTGGTTTTGCTCTTCATCTTCTTCGGAGCGGCGTATGTCCATCCGGCCAACTGGCATCCTTTTCTCCCTGCCAACCAGGGGACGTTCGGAGAATTTGGCCTTTCCGGTGTGTTGCGTGGGGCGGGCATCATTTTCTTCGCTTACATCGGGTTTGACGCTGTATCCACGGCAGCTCAGGAGGCTCGCAATCCGGAAAGGGACATGCCGATCGGCATTTTGGGGTCGCTGGCGATTTGCACGCTGCTCTACATTGCCGTGGTCCTGGTTCTTACGGGGATTATGCCTTTTCGCCAGCTCAACGCCCCGGATCCATTGGCGCTGGCGATAGATTCCACAGCGGCGCGCTGGTGGCTTTCGCCCATCGTGAAGATCGGTGCCGTGCTGGGAACCACGGCCGTAATCCTGGTGATGATGCTGGGCCAAACACGCGTTTTCTACTCGATGGCTCACGATGGCTTGCTGCCAAGGCCATTCGGCAAGATCCACCCCCGGTTTCGTACCCCTTATATCAGCACAGCATTAACGGGAGTATGCGTCGCCTTGGCAGGGGGACTCTTGCCCCTGAGAATTGTGGGCGAGTTAGTGAGCATCGGGACGCTGCTGGCTTTTGTCATTGTGTCGGGATCGGTCATGGGAATGCGCAGGATGCATCCCGAGATTCGCCGGCCTTTCCGCACGCCCTGCGTGTGGTTCGTCGGACCCATGGGGATGATTGTTTGCTTGGCGCAAATGGCGGGACTTCCCGGCGACACGTGGTTGCGCTTGTTCATTTGGATGGCGATTGGTCTCTGTGTTTACTTTGGTTACGGTCGCCGGCGCAGTGTCCTGCAAAACCGGGAAAGGCAGCGCGAGCTCGAGCAAGCGGCCGCGCCTCGAGCAGTTCGTAGAGGCGGGCTTTAGGCCGGCACCTTGATTTCAAAGGTTTGCCCGTCCCGCCTCGGCGGGACGGCCGCTACGAACAGCGCAGGGTTTCTGCTTATGTCCACTGCGTTGGCCAAAGCTCTTCTTCGGGAATACCGCACGCGCCGCATGGCGCGCTTCACCGTGTGGGTGTTGGCTTACGGAGCTGCCTTGTGGAGTGTGGATCGGCTCTCCAGCGGTGCTCCGGCAGCGCTTTGGGCTTTGTTCTGGCTCGCGGCTATACCCTGCGGCGTTTACTATCTGGGGCGGCTCGTGATATTCATCCGGCGCCGCTTGCTCTGGCGGCTCCGCCGGCGGCTGATTGTTACTTATGTGTTTATCGCTATTGTCCCCATCGTTTTGATTGTCTTTCTGGTGGGGTTGGGGATCTTCATTGAGGACGGCCAGTTCGCCGCATTTCTTGTTGCGTCGAACCTGCGCGAGCACTTCGATGAACTTCAGCAAGTTAATCGAGCGGTGGCTCACGAAGCGCGTTTGATTGGCTCCCGCACGACAGAGGAGAGATTGGACTGGCTACAGAACTTCTACGTCAACGAGCTACATCAGCACGCGATCAGTTATCCAAGTCTGGAAATAACCCTTCGGATTGGGTCGCAGGTTCGAGCGTTTCGCTTGAACGGAACCAAAATCCAACCCCCTCTGACGGTTCCCGCTTGGTTCAAGCAGGAGGAGTTCGCAGGGTTTGTGATGGACAGGGGTCAACTCGCGTTGCGTTCCATCGAGCGCGGCCCCACGGCAGCGGGCGGTTTGGTTGCTATCCTGTCCCAACCCATCACGCCGGAACTGCTGGACATGGTGGGAGAGGGCATCGGCCCGGTCGGGGTGGTGACGGGGCGGCCTGTGCAAACGGAACAAAGTCTGCGAAGGTCGCAATCACACTTGCGTCTCAGCACCTCTGAGGGAGACTTCGACCTCTCAGGGAGCGTATACTCGAAAAATCTAAAGCTTCTGGAACCTGCAAGTCGGTTTGACTTCATTGTGAGGGGGGCTTCGTCACTGGACCCGGTTTCCTGGGAGGGCGAAAAGCAACAGGAGTTGACCGCGCCGGCTTTCGTTTATGTCACCTCGAGAGTCATACCCCTGAATCGACGCCTTCTTGAAACGCTGGGAGAATTTTCCCAAGTCTATGTAATCGTGTTCAAGGTAGTCGCCGTTGTCTTCCTCGTTATCGAAGGCGTCGCGCTCTTCATTGGAGTCCGCTTGACACGTTCGATCACTCATACGGTAGACAAGCTTTATAACGCTACGGAGCGAGTGAAGAAGGGTGATTTCTCGTACCGCATCCGGGTTCCTTCAAATGACCAGATCAGCGCGCTGGGAGAGGCTTTTGACAGCATGACAGCTTCGGTGGAGCGCCTGCTGCGGGAATCCGAGGAGAAACTTCGTCTTGAAAGCGAGCTCGAGATTGCGCGCGAGGTCCAGGCACAGTTGTTTCCCCGGTCTGCGCCGGAAGTTCCAGGCTTGGCGCTTTGTGGAGTCTGCAAGGCTGCGCGCTCGGTCAGCGGCGATTATTACGACTTCCTCAAGCTGGGCGAAAACAGGGTTTGTTTGGTGCTCGGGGATGTCAGTGGGAAAGGGATTTCGGCAGCCCTGCTCATGGCAGCCATCCAGTCTGCTCTGCGCGCTCAGTTCTACGATGGCTTCGGGCCCACGAGCGGTTCTCACACATTGGCTCTTTCGACCGCAGCGGTGGTCAGCAGGCTGAATCTCCAACTTTATGAGAACACTCCCCGGGAAAAATACGTGACCTTCTTTTTTGGTGTGTACGACGCGGCAACCCGCACCTTGACATACACGAATGCAGGTCACCTGCCTCCTGTATTGCTCCGTCGCGGGAAGGTCGAGCGGCTTAGGGTGGGCGGTACGGTGGTCGGCCTTTTCTCTCCGATTACCTACGAGCAGGCGGAAATTCAAATTCAGCCGGGGGACCTGTTTCTGGCCTTCACCGATGGGATTACTGAACCTGAGAACATTTACGGCGAGGAGTTCGGGGAAGACCGCATGCTGGAGGTGGTGCGCCGCGCCCTGAACGCTTCGCCCCAGACCCTTGTGGAAGAAATCTATCGCAGTGTGAGTGATTGGACCGGAAGCCCTGAACTCCAGGATGATATGACGCTGGTTGTCGCGAAGGCTTCGGAGTGAGCCGGAGTCGAGGAGTCGAGAAGTCGAGAAGTCGAGAGTCAGCGGTCGGAAGCTTTTTGACTCCTCGACTCTCGACTTGCCGTTGCTCAACCGCCGAAAATTCGCTAGACTGGACTAAGTAACGTTGATTCAAGGAGTTGTAGGTTGTCTCTGCGGAACCGTGTGGCCTTGGTAACCGGCGCCTCGCGAGGCATCGGGAGGGAGATTGCCCTCGCTTTGGGCCGGGCGGGGGCTCGTGTAGCCATCAGCTACCGAACCAATAGATTGGGCGCCCAAAAAGTTGTCGACGAATTGCGCCGCGTGGGAGCCGAAGGAGTAGTTTTTCCGACTGACGTAACAGACTCCGCGCGCGTGGCGGAATTGATTGAGGCGATCGTCAACCGATTTGGGCGCCTGGATATTCTGGTCAACAGTGTGGGTGTGTTCGATTGGAAACCGGTGGTGGAGTCGACCCCTGAGGAATGGCACTCCGTGGTCGCCTCAAACCTCTTCAGTGTCTTTTACACGACCAAGTTTTCCGTGCCCGTAATGCGGCAGAAGCATTGGGGACGAATTATCAACCTGGGGGCTGTGGGAGCGGAGCGGGCCTTCGGACAAGCCAAAATCTCAGCCTACTCGGCAGCCAAAGCCGGACTGGTGGCCTTTTCGCGCTCCGTGGCGCTGGAGGAGGCACGCAACGGAATTACCGTGAACGTTGTAAACCCGCCGGTAATTGATGAAAAGGCATTATCCCTGGAGGAAGCAGAGAAGTTGATAGACGCCAGGTTCCCGGTGGGCCGTCCTGCCACCGGCCGCGACGTCGCGGAAGCGGTCAAGTTTTTTGCTTCCGAGGAAGCCTCCTTCATTACCGGTCAGGTTCTTAGCGTAAGCGGTGGCTGGATGCTTTAGGCGATGAAAATCCTCTCTGCTGCACAGATGCAACGGATCGACCGGCTAACCACCGAGCGCTACGGTGTTCCGAGCCTAACGCTAATGTAGAACGCCGGACGCGGTGTGGTGGAGTTTCTCGAGGAGCGCTTTGCCCCACTGGAGCAGCAACGGATCGTCATTCTGTGCGGGCGGGGAAATAACGGCGGCGACGGCCTCGTGGTGGCCCGTTTGCTGCGCGATAACGGGCTGAAGCCAAGGGTGCTCCTGTTCGCGGACCCCCAGAAGGTGCAAGGCGACGCGGCCGTCAACCTCGAGCGGCTGGCGATTTCCGCGATGCCCGAGGTCGTCGAAAGTCCCGAAGCTTGGCGACGCATCAAGCTGAGCCTGAAAGGCACGACATTGTTGGTTGACGCGCTTCTGGGAACGGGGCTCTCCAAGCCGCTGGGAGGTTTGCTCCTGGAAGTAGTTCGAGAGGTCAACACGGAATTGGCCGCCGCGCAGGTGGTGGCGGTGGATTTGCCTTCCGGCATCTCAGCCGACACGGGGGAGTTGATCGGCGAGCACGTGCGTGCCGGCTTCTCCGTCACCTTCACCGCGCCGAAAATTGCGCATGTCTTTCCACCGGCGTGTGAACGTGTAGGGGAATGGGTCCTCAGGCAAATTGGAACACCGCCCGAGGCACTCGAAAGCGATTCAGAACTCTTCTTGAGCTTGGCCTGCCGCGAAGACTTTGCCTGGATCGCGCGGCCTCGAAAGCCCGACGCTCACAAAGGCAATTTTGGCCACGTCCTGATTCTGGCCGGTTCGGTAGGGAAGACCGGGGCAGCCGCGCTGGCTGCCAAGGCAGCTCTGCGGGCTGGGGCGGGGCTTGTGACCGTGGCCACCGCCGCAAGCGCTTTGCCCATTGTGGCGTCACTGGGAATGGAATACATGACGGAGCCGCTTCCGGAAACAGAGGTGGGCACGATTGCGCTGCGCGCGCTCGAGCAGGGGCGGTTAGACAAGTTGCTGGAAGGTAAGTCCGTTCTGGCCCTCGGTCCGGGGATGGGCACAGTCCCCGAAACGGCCGAATTGGTCCGCACCCTGGTAAACCGTCGTCGCGTCCCCGTGGTCTTGGACGCCGATGGTCTGAACGCCTTCGCGGGCTGCATGGACAGCTTCCGCTCCGGGGGTGATTTGCCGGACGCTGTATTGACGCCCCACCCCGGCGAAATGAGCCGCCTGGCGGGGGTAGGAACTACGGAAATCCAAGCCCACCGTGTCGAGAGCGCGCGTGAGTTCGCCCAGAAGCACCAGGTGAACCTCGTGTTGAAGGGCTTTCGCACACTCACGGCCGCGCCTGACGGGAAGGTTTGGGTGAACCCGACGGGCAATCCCGGTATGGCCACCGGTGGGACAGGTGACGTTCTAACGGGCGTGATTGCGGGGCTTGTGGCACAATATCGTGACCGACCGATGAGCGAGGTTGCAGCGGCGGCCGTATACCTGCATGGCTTGGCGGGAGACTTGGTGGCGAAAGAACTGGGGCAGGCTTCACTTATTGCAGGTGATTTGCTCGGCGCGTTGCCGCGGGCCTACAGGCTTCTAGCGGGATGCTGAAAAACCTTTGTGATGTCATTCCGAGCGAAGCGAGGAATCTCGCCCTGCCCGTTCAGGGTAAACGGCGCGAGGAATCTCGCTCCGGAGACGAAGGACTTGCGAGATTCCTCGTCGTCCCGATCAGATCGGGACTCCTCGGAATGACAGGCGAGATGGTTTTTCAGCATCCTGCTAGGAGATGGGAACCCGCAATGATCCAACAGCCTAGGGATTCGAATGGCGGGAGGCCAGTTCGATCAACGCCTCACGCGGCTAGAACTCTTGCCCAACGGGTCACCCATTCGCCCGAGGAGACAGTGAATTTCGGACGCGAGTTGGCTAAGGAAGTCCAGCCACCTTGCATGGTATTGTTGGAAGGAGAATTGGGAAGCGGCAAGACGACGCTGGTGAAGGGGATCTTGGCCAGCCTGGCTTCCATCCCCGAGGAAGAAGTGACGAGCCCCTCATTCACGCTGGTGCATGAGTACGGTCCTGAAGGCAAGATTTACCACGTGGACCTTTACCGCATTGAGGGGGAGCGCGACCTGGCCACGCTGGGGCTGGACGATTTGCAGGGCCCGGACACGACAGTCCTCGTTGAGTGGGGGGAGAAGTTCGGTGAGGATATTCCGCGACCCTGCATCCGAATCCGCTTGGAACACCTGGGGCGCGATGAGCGTCGAATCACGGTCGAGCGTTTGGAAGCATAGCAAGATGCTGAAAAACCCGTCTACCCTGTCATTCCGAGCGAAGCGAGGAGTCTCGCAAGTCCTGCGTTTCCGGAGCGAGATTCCTCGCTTCGCTCGGAATGACAGCGTACACAAACGCCTTTCAGCATCCTGCCTGGCCAGTTAAGGGCAATCTCAGTAGCGGAGAAAAATAAATATGACGGAAACAGGACCCACGCCCTGGGGGCTGATTGTCGGTTCGTCGAGCGGCTTCGGCGCCGCCACAAGCCTCGAGCTGGCGCGCGCCGGGCTGAACATTTTCGGTGTGCATTTTGATCGGCGCTCCAACATGCCTCAGGTGGAGCGGGTTATGGAGAGCATTCAGGACACTGGGCGGGACGTCCTGTTCTTCAATATAAATGCTGCGGATCCGGCCAAGCGCACGGAAGCTTTGAACCGGATGCAGGAACACTGGAGCAAGAAAGGCGGCGACAACTTCATCAAGGTCTTTCTTCATTCCGTTGCTT
>JBAVYG010000076.1:0-8691 GCA_049698675.1 Terriglobia bacterium | reverse complement strand
CGGCAATCCTACTTGATGGCGAGGATTTCCCTGCGCGCGGAGCGAGTGAGGAAAGTCTTGACGTTGCCGCCAGGAACCAACCGTTCGACCTCGCGATTGGTGAGCGCGGGGTGCGGGAAGGGAGCCTTGCTTTCGGCATCGGACCCAAGCACCATGAGGCTGTCGAACCACCAGCGCGTGTCCGCTCCGTTGGCCAGATAGGGTTCACGGAGCAGGCAAAACAGTACCCCTCCCGGCCGAATATAGGACCACAACTTCGCCACCAAACCGGGAAGCGCCTCGCGTGGGAGTAAGTCCAGAAGATGCCAGCAAGCAATCGCACATAAGGTATCGGGAGGAATGGGAGGAGGGTTTTCGAGGAACTCGTCGATCAGAAAAACCGTCCTCTTACCACGCCGGCCGATAAATTTGGAGTCGGATTGCCGGGCCAGGGTTATCAGGTCGGTGAAATAGAGTTTTGCGCCACGCTTCAGGAGGACATCGAGCGTCGCTTGGTACACGGGGCCACAATCAAGAATATGGGGGCGCGGTACGTCGCGTAAGTTCTGCCACAACCATTCGAGGGCACGACTGGGTGCTGCTGGGTGAGCTGCCGAGGACTTTTGAGAGTCTTGGTATGTTCTCGTTTGGAACATCAGAACCCATGTGCTTTGCAATGCTCCAGGCTCAGGATGACCCTGCAACGGGGCATGAATTGCGGGGCATAAGCCCTCCCGCTCTCTTCGGACCTTTGCGTTTCACTTGCCCAAATGGACCTAGGCGCTGGTCTCCAAGGCGCTCTGTGGGGAGGTGCTTCGGGAACCCTCCTGAGCCTCCTCACGGAGGATGTCAATGCTCCCCTTGAAGTAGGCGCCCTCCTCGACGGCGACCGCGCCTGCCTTGAGGTCGCCAACTACATGCCCACTGCGGCGAATCTCGACCTTTTCCCGCGCCACAACGTTGCCTGCCACGGCACCCAGGATCACCACTTGGCGCGCGCGGATTTCTGCCTTGACCTGCCCATCCGCTCCTACCGTCAGGCAATGGTCTTCAAGAGAGATGGTCCCCTCGAATTGCCCTTCGATGAGCAAATCCTCGTTTGCCGATAACTCGCCTTTCAGCACCACCGTCTGACCGAGAACCGTCTGGTGCTGAGAGGTGGGCGTCGTGCTTGGCACCTTTACAGTCGTCTCATTCATAGGCGTTTCCATCCTGGGAGGCGGAGGCGGCGCCGCGGGATCTACATTTAGGGACACCACCGAGCGAGTTTTCTTCTCCCACCACATTGCGGATTCAGCCATCATCAAGGCGTCCGGGACGGAATTCCCGTCTGGCGCCCCAGTCACCCTCTTCGCGTTTGTATCTTACAACGCGCCGGGCATAAGAGCAAATCCAAAAGCAACGCAATCGAAAGCAGCCCCACGCTGAGCGACGCGTTGGCTAGGGAGCCACGGACATCACCGATTGCCCGCTTGGTAGACCACCCTGCCTCCCACAATGGTGATTTCCACGCGCGCGTCTTTGATCCTCTCCGGCGGGATTCGGAATAGGTCTTCAGAGAGGACATCCAGATCCGCAAACTTCCCCGGCGAGATTGTCCCCTTATCCTTCTCTTCAAAGGCTGCGTACGCACAACCCTTGGTGTAGGCGCGCAAGGCTTCCTTAACCGTCAAACGCTGCTCTGGAAACCATCCGCCAGGATTCCTGCCGTCGAGTGTAGCGCGCGTCACTGCGGCAGCGATGCCCGAAAGCGGGTCGAGAGGCGCTACCGGCCAGTCCGAACCGAAGGCCAGCACCGCGCCAGCATCCAGCATCGACCTCCAGGCGTAGCTCGTCCGCGCGCGCTCGTGTCCAATACGCTTTTCGGCCCAGCGCCCGTCATCAATAGCGTGGTAAGGCTGCATGGAGGCGACGACGCCAAGCTTCCCAAAGCGGGCAAAATCCTCCCGCTGGACGTGTTGCGCGTGTTCGACTCGAAACCGGTGCGCCGCCGGATGCTCCCCGCCGAGTCTCTCATAGATATCCAATATTGCTGATGTCGCACGGTCTCCAATAGCATGGGTGCAAAGCTGAATTCCTGCCTTGTCCGCCCCGCGCGCTAACCCCTCCATCTTCGAGGGAGGAATCATGAGCGGCATAGGTAGACCTACGTTGCCGGGATCGTCATCGTAAGGCTTGAACATCCAGGCGGTCCGAGAGCCCAGAGAGCCGTCCGCAAAAGCCTTCACGGCTCCAAGCTTCAGGAAATCGCTGCCCATGTCGTGCGAGATTCCGGCCTCCGCCAGCTTCTTCCATTGGGCAATCGGAGTGATCGCGTAGAGGCGGCAGGTAAGCCAGCCCTCGAGTTCCGCGCGCCGCAGCAATTGGATCTCACCCGTGAAGCTCCCGTTCCACGAGTCCGTGTCCACGGTAATGTCATGCACTGAAGTCAGACCGACGCGCGCGGCTTCCTTGAGGGCCGTCCGCAAGGCCTCCTCCATCTCACGCTCGGTGGGGCGTGGAATCACCTTGGCGACCAGATCCTGTGCCCCGTCCTTCAAGATTCCGGTGGGCTCGCCGGACTTGGCATCGCGAACAATCACACCCCCTGCCGGATCCCGCGTGTCCTTGGTGACACCCGCGAGCTTCAACGCCAAGGAGTTCGCCAGCCCGGCGTGGCCGTCGTAGCGGCTTATGAAAACGGGAGTGTGCGGGGTAACCGGATCAATCAACCAGCGATCGGGCAGCTTCTCCGAAGGCCATGCCTCCTCATCCCAATTGCCGCCTCGCATCCACCTTCCGGGAGGTAGAGTGCTCGCCTTGTCCGCGATGCGGCGGACGAACTCTTCCTCGCTGGGCGCGTCTTTCAAGCCGACCTCCAGAAGCTGAAAGCCACCTTGAACGAAATGAACATGGCTATCGGCCAGGCCCGGAACTACCAATCGTCCCCTGAGATCGACCACCTCCGTGTTCAGGCCCTTGCAGGTGCGGATTTCTTCATCGCTGCCCACGGCAAGAATCCGCCCGTTCGCAATGGCTACAGCATCAACCATTCTGACTGGAGCAGGAGTTTCACCCCGGGTTGTAATAGGCTCTCCGGTCCAGATCTTGCCGTGCAGAAGTATCAGATCAGCCCCATGCGGTAACTCGCTCCCTCTTAACTGATCGTCACCCGATTGCGGGTTTCCAGCGTTTGTTGGCATCCCCATCGAAAGCCCCATAACTAAGATGAATGCGCCGAGCGTTCGACTCATTGATCCCTCCCAGCAGGCGATTATTCATATTATGGGCCGCTGGGGCAATCACGAATTCGGAAGGCCTCCTCAACGAGCGACCACGAGACCAACGAATCTGTCGCCCACCCGGGTGCCATGCCCAAAAGTGTAAACTCTCATATTACGCGACGCCCCCCCGAGGTGGCCGATACCAGCATTCCATTGACATCTGTTTCCCAATATGGGAACTTATTCTTGTGCGCGTGATCAGCCGGAGGGCAATTCGGGAATTTACACGGGCTCACCCCGAAGCCATCGAACCCCTGGCGCACTGGTTCTTAGTCGCCCGCAGAGCTTCCTGGTCATCACTCGCAGACGTGCGCAGGGATTTCCGGCACGCGGACATTGTCGGAAAGTACACAGTCTTCAACATCGGCGGGAATAAGTTCCGACTGATTGCCACTATCAAATACAAATGGCAGGTTGTTTATATCCGTCAAATCCTCACTCATGCGGACTACGATGAAGGAGTGTGGCTATGAGTACCGTCGTAAGGTTCGGCGTTCAGTCCACGCGGCCAGGAACAGGCGGGACACCGCTGAAGATTGACCCAAGAAAATACGGGCGGCTCCTGGGAAAGGCTGCGCCAGCAGTGATTGAGACCGAGGAAGAGTACAAGCGAATATTGGCTCGCTTCGAGCGGCTTTTGGACAAAGACGACGCCTCGATAAGCCCGGAGGAAGGACGCCTTTTGAAACTTCTGGCAATCCTCCTGGAGGAGTACGAGGACCGGAGTATTCCCCTGCCCCGCTTCAGGCCCGACAAGATGTTGCGGCATCTGCTGGCTGAAAAGGAATTAAGACCCAGCGACCTCGGGCCCGTCATCGGCTCGAAGAGCCGCGTCTCGGAAATCATCACAGGGAAGCGCTCGATCAGCAAGAGCCAAGCCAAGAAGCTGGCCGCATTCTTTCATGTGCCCGTCGAGTTGTTCATCTAGGGGGACGCGTATCCACACGAACCAGGATTCGCGGTCTGGGTCTCCGCGACGCCATGGAGTGCAGGCAGCGCCGCTCTTAGGATTTCTTGGATTTCAAGATTTTCTGGGTAGTTTCGGCGATTAAGTCGCCCATGCGGGAGGTCGTGATGGGGTGGGATTTGCCCGGAAGCTCGGGCGTCCGATGGCCGCGTTTCAGAACCTTTTCAATGGCTGTCTCAATGGCGCTCGCCGCCATCTCCATGCGGAACGAATACCGGAGCATCAGGGCGGCGGAGGCGATGGCCGCGATGGGGTTGGCTCGATTGCGCCCGGCGATATCCGGCGCTGACCCGTGGACGGGTTCGTACAAGGCATGTTGCTCACCCAGGCTGGCCGACGGCAAAAGGCCGATGGACCCCGTGAGCATGGCGGCTTCATCACTCAAGATGTCCCCGAACATGTTGGTGGTCAGGACAACATCGAAACTCGTTGGACGATCAATGAGCCGCATGGCGCAGTTATCCACGTACATGTTCTCGAGCTCGACTTCAGGATAAGACTTGGCCACGCGCGACACGACCTCGCGCCAAAGACGGGAAGACTCGAGGACATTCGCCTTGTCTACCGAAGTGACCTTGCGCCGCCGCAACCTCGCAAGCTGGAAGGCCCGGTGCGCCACACGTTCCACTTCGTGCTCGCGATAGACCTCCGTATTGATTCCCACTCGTTCGCCGTTCTTGGCGAAGATTCCCCGGGGATTGCCAAAGTAAATTCCCCCCGTCAACTCGCGGACGATCACCATGTCAGTGCCCCGAACACGCTCGGGTTTGAGCGCCGAGATTCCTACCAGCGAATCCAGCACCCGAGCAGGGCGCAGGTTCACGTAAAGCCCCAGCCTCTTCCGGATCTGCAGCAAACCCTGCTCCGGCCGGACCTCCGGCCTAACGGAATCCCATCTGGGACCCCCCACCGCGCCTAGCAATACCGCCTGAGAGTTGTTGCAGATAGAAATGGTCTCTGCGGGAAGTGGTGTGGCGGTCGCATCCAAAGCGCAACCACCGATCAAACCGGTTTGAAACCTGAATGTCGGCCCGTCGATTGCCTGCACCGCCTGCAAGACTTTTATCGCCTCAGCCGTCACTTCAGGCCCTATACCATCGCCGGGCAGCACTGCTATCCTATAAACACTTTGCATATCTTTTCTCTTGTATATTATACAGGATTAAAACGCAAATTTGCGAATTTCTTGATAGTGTCCTGAAATCGAAAGCCTGTGGTGGCCTCGAGCCCGATCGGGCGTCGAATGCTAAAGCATTTATAATCAATAGGTTAAGCTGGATAGTGCAAGGCCCCCGCCTTTTGGCACTTCCCTTCCCCTCATGGTGAATAAGCTGAATTCCGGGTCGGCTTCTGGAGAGAACTTCACATCCGTTGCAAGCTTCGCGACGAAAGGCTACGGTGATTAGTAGCCGCCGGGGAGGAGCCGGTCCACGGCCTCATTCTCGTGCACCGAACTGGAAGCGAGGGCTGACTCCTCCTCTTCGAGGCGTTTCAGCTCGTAGGCCGCCTTGTTGGCTGCCTGCAAGTAGGCGCGGGCGGCGGCTTCCACCACGCTGTGGCTCGTGGACCTTCCCGTGAACTCGCGTCCTTCAAATCGCGCCCGAACCGAAACCTCTGCAACGCCGTCCGTCCCAGGGCCCACAGTATGGACCGAAAAATCAGCGACGATGCCCGGAACGCCTATGATTCGGTCCACCGCGCGGAAAGCCGCATCGCAGGGCCCCTCCGCCGTCGCCGAGTCGTGAAATACGGCGCCGTCCTTTTCCAACTCGACGGTTGCCGTGGACCGCCCCTCGCTCGAGGTCACGCTCTGCAAGAGTTTCAGAGTGAACATCTCCGGGAGGTGCTGGAAACCCTCCTGCACAATCGCCAGGAGATCCTCATCGTAGATGTTTTTCTTGCGGTCCGCGAGCTGGCTGAACAATTGGTAGGCATGCTCCAGTTCGGGCTTCGCCAACTGGTAACCAAGCTCTTCATAGCGCTTGGCAAGGGCATGCCGGCCGGAGTGTTTTCCCAGCACAATCTGGTTCGAGGGTAGGCCCACCGTTTGAGGCGTGATGATCTCGTAGGTGATGGCGTTCTTCAGCACGCCATCCTGGTGAATCCCAGCCTCGTGGGAAAAAGCATTACGCCCCACAATGGCCTTGTTCCGTTGCACGGTAACGCCGCTCAGCCGCGACAACAACTGGCTGGAGGCGTACAGCTCTTCCTTTCGGATGTCGGTGTGCACCCGCAGGGCATCTTTGCGAACGTAAATGGCCATCACCACCTCTTCCAGGGCCGCATTACCCGCTCGCTCACCGATGCCGTTGATCGCGCACTCCACTTGGCGCGCCCCGCCCCGGATCCCCGCCAGGGTATTCGCCACCGCCAGGCCCAGGTCGTCGTGCGTGTGGGTGCTCAGGATCACCTTGTCCATTCCAGGCAGGCGCGATTTGACGTCGGCAAACATCTGCTCGTACTCAGGCTCCAGGCAGTACCCAACCGTGTCCGGAAGGTTCAAAACCGTGGCCCCGGCCTCCACGGCCGCATGACAGCACTCGATCAAGTAGTCGCGGTCGGTGCGACCCGCATCCTCCGGAGAGAATTCAATGTCGGCGCACAGAGACTTCGCGTGCCCCACCGCCCAACTGATCTGTTTCAAGATTTCCTCGCGCGTCTTGTGCAGCTTGTATTTCAGGTGGATATCCGAGGTAGCGAGGAAAGTATGGATGCGCGGTCGCGCGGCATCCTTAATCGCCTCCCAGGCACGGTCGATGTCCAGTTGGTTAGCCCGCGCCAGAGCGGCAATGACGGGCATCCTGATTTCCGCCGCGATGGCATGCACGGCATCAAAATCACCCTGGGAAGCAATCGGAAAGCCAGCTTCGAGAATGTCCACTTGCAAGCGCTCCAACTGCCGGGCCATTTCGAGCTTTTCCTGGAAATTCATGCTGCAACCAGGAGATTGCTCGCCATCCCTCAGCGTGGTATCGAATATGTAGACTCGGTCGGACATCGCGCCTCCAGAATTGAATCATTGAGTCATCGGGTCATTGAGTCATCGGGTCATTGAGTCATCGGGTCATTGAATCATTGAAAGACACGCGCAGCTCTCGGGTCTTGGAGACAACGAAGGAATCATTCAATGACCCAATGGCCCGATGGCCCGATGGCTCAATGACCCGATGACTCAATGAACCAATCGTGCTAATTGTCCGACCGGTCGGGCGGCAAAGTCAAATTTATAATATTTCTGATATCATAAGCTTGTCTTATAGGAGGCAGCCATGGAAATCTCCCAACTCGAAGCCTTCGTGGCGGTAGGCGAAGAAAAGAGTTTTTCCCGTGCGGCGGCCAAGCTCCTCCGAACGCAGCCGGCCATCAGCCAAGCCATCCGCCGGCTCGAGGAGTGGACAGGAGAACCCCTGCTCGACCGCTCCTCCAGGAGCGGCATCCTCACCGAAGCCGGCCGCATGGTGTACGAGAACGCGGAAAGAGTCTTGAACCTCCGGGCTGAGACGCGCGCCGCCCTCAATGAGCTCCGCGCCCTCGAGCGCGGGAAGCTGACCGTAGGCGCCAATGAGACCACGGCTCTTTATCTGCTCCCGGTACTCAAACGTTTCCGCCAGCGCCACCCGCCCGTGCAGGTGATCGTCAAGCGTTGTCTTTCGCGCGAGATCCCCGGCACCCTGGTTCGTCACGAGATCGACCTGGGCGTGCTCTCCTACAACCCCCGCAACCCTGACCTGGAATCCAGCGTGGTCAGCCTGGACGAGCTGTGCATGATCGTCCCCCCGCAGCACGCCTTGGCCAACGCGCACGAAGTCAGCGTGCGCGATCTGGGCCGCGAATCCTTTATCGCTCATAGCATCGCTTCCCCCTACCGGCAGAGCGTGATCGAAACCTTCGCCCGCTTGCGCACCCCGTTAAGGATCGATGCGGAACTGCCCACGGTGGAAACCATCAAGAAGTTCGTCAGCATGGGCATGGGCGTGGCCTTCGCCCCGCGCATGTGCGTCCAAGAGGAATTGGCGCGCAAGGAGTTCGTAGCCGTGAACGTCAAGGAACTGCGTATCCAACGCAAGCTACGCTTGGTCTACCGTCGCCGTGGCGCCCTTTCCGCCGCCGCCCAGCAATTCCTGCGCGTGGCCAAAGAAATCTCACAAGTCTGACCGGAACTTTCGACCACGACAGTCGACAGTTCACCCGCCGCGGCGGGACAGTTCACAGTCGACAGTTAAGAACACATGCTCAGCCACCTACGAACGTGACTCTTTGCACTCGTCTGCCGCGCTGTCATTCTGAGTCCTTCGCTGTCATCCTGATCCCTTCTCTGTCATCCTGATCCCGCCCTGCGGTCCCGCTACAGCGGGATCGCTCTGGACCTTTCTACTCTGCTGCCACACAGTCAACTAGCACTTCTCTCTTCAAGCGAGTTAGGGTAAACTGCAATCAGGCGCCTGTAGCTCAGATGGATAGAGCGGCAGCCTTCGAAGCTGA
>JBAVYG010000075.1:0-5323 GCA_049698675.1 Terriglobia bacterium | reverse complement strand
GAGGACTCTTTTGCTGCTTTCATACCTCCTGGATTACGGTCGAGGACTGATTTGCGTCGTCGCATCGAAAAGAGCGTCCGCCAATGCCGCTGGGCGCCCGCAGAGCGGACACTCACTATACTAGCCTATCTTGCTCCGCCTGTCAAGAGACAAAATGCAGCAGTCAGGGTTCAGGAGTCTGACGCCCGTAGGACGCACGTAGGGCGATCACGAGCCCCAACGGGGCGATCCATCCCAGCCCAGGGCAACGCCCTGGGAATCAAGGAGCAGTCACAACCTCAAGCCCTGAAGGGGCGCGCCAATTAAAACCTACGCCACAATCGGTATCGAGGGAGGGCACCATCGAGTGGGAAGTTTTGAGGAGGGGCAGCGAAAGTTTTTGCAGGCGTAAGCGGTTGATTACGACGAACCATATGTGTTGGATTGAAGCAAGGTCGTAGGTCGCCCCTTCAGGGCCCACGCGTTGATACGGATTGGGCCGCGTAACCCAGGCCGCTGGCCTGGGCTGGGTCGCCCTCTTGGGGCTCAACAACTGGAATCGTTGAATCCCGTGCGGAAAGGGCTGGGGAATCGGGGGCGGGGCTGGGGATCCGCAGGCTGGCGCAGAGCGCAGCTCTGCGTTTCAGCGTGCTACATTGGCCCTGGTCGTGCCACCCAGAAACGCCAATTTGCGCCCGGGGAGCTGCGATTCCTGACCAGAAGCACCTATCGCCGCGCCGAGCTTTTTGAGAGTGATCGGCTCCGCCTGATTTCAGTCTTGTCTGTTGGCCGCAGAGCTACGCTCTGCGCCAGCCAGCGGCTTGGGGTCTGAGGTGGTCGTCGCGAGGAGGCCACTGTGAGTCTCCCTGACTGAATTGCGAGGTACCCTTGTATCAAGGGACTAAAGGGGGCCGTGCGGACCGACACCATATGAACCCAAAACATCGAACAGCGTTACGATGCCTTCTAGCTTGTGCACATCAGCACGACTAACTACCGGCAAGAGTTCGAGTCGGGCTGTGCCCATGCGCTCAAGTACCAGGTCAAGCGACTGGTCGGTGTGGGCGTGCGGAAAAGCACATGCATCCACAAGCTCACCCAGTTGCTTAGCGGCCGCGCCTTCTGCTAGTTCTCGCTCAAGCGTCGCTAGGCTGATAACGCCCACCACGCCTCGCCCATCAGTCACCGGCCAGGCGCGGAATTGACTGGAGTGTACCTGCTCGAAGGCCTCGCGGACTGTCATCTGCGCCGACAGTACCTCCGTTGCGGCATGCATCGCCTGGATTACCTGGCGTTTCCCATGCCGCTGGCGCGTCTCGGCGCTGGGCAGGTGGATGCCATCCTGCAATGCCAGAGCTGCGTAGATCGGCTGCGGCTGGAGCCGCGCGGAGATGAAAAAACTCACGAGGTTGGAAATCATCAGCGGGACGATAACCGCATAATCTCGAGTCGTCTCAAAGATCATCAGCACCGAGGTCATAGGTGCACGCACGATGCCGCCAAACGCAGTGCCCATGCCGACTAGAGCGTATGCGCCGGGTGTTGCAGTGTAGCCCGGCATCAGATGGTGCGCGATGCTGCCGACCGTGCCTCCGAGCATAGCCCCGATAAACAGGCTGGGGCCAAAAATGCCGCCAGCGTTTCCCGAAGCGTAGCTTGTGGTCACTGCCAGAAGTTTCAGGACCACTAGCAATGCCATCAATTGGAGGGCCATCCTCCCATTCAGGGCTTCGCCGACATACCCATAGCCAACGCCCAGGACCTGCGGCACAAACCAACCCATCAGGCCGACCAATAACCCACCCGCCACGGGTTGGAACCAGAGAGTCTTCTCCGGGAACCGCAGGAAGCGTTCCCGGGTTCTGAGCAAGAGCTTTGTGAACGCGACGGACACCAGACCGCCTACCACACCGAGCACTGCATAGACAGCAAATTCCACCGGATGGACGAGTTGGTATTGTGGCACCTGGAAGAGAGGGTTATTGCCGAGGAGTAACCGGAGCATCGCCCAGGAAGTCGCCGACGCTAGCACGACCGAGCCGAGCACTGGCGCGTGTAGGTCACCCATGACTTCCTCAAGCGAAAACAGAACTGCTGCCAGGGGCGTATTAAACGCGGCGGCAATTGCGGCCGCTGCCCCCACTGGTATGAGCGCCTTCACTTTCTCGGGGCGCAATCCCAGGCGACGGCCCAACACCGAAGCAATACCACCGCCAACTTGGACGGAGGGTCCCTCGCGCCCCAGCGGGATTCCGCTGGCGAGCGTAGCTGAAGTGCAAAAGAATTTTCCGAACATCGTGGCTGCGGTAATCACGCCTTCGCGGGTGAACAGCGCAGCTTTCGTCTGCGGGACGCCGCTGCCCCGCGCATCCGGAAAATAGCGGAACAGCAGATACCCCATGCCCAGCGAGCCCAACACCGGGATTAGCAGCCGTCGCCAGGCAGCACTGCCCACGGGATAGAGACGCATCCCCAGCCGTTCGGTCAGCAAAATGAAACTGACAACCACCATGCCGGTCAGGGCACCGATAACTAGCGTTAGGACCAGGAATACCTGGTCCTCACGTTGCTGTAGGCGGGCTATCCACCGCAACAGCGGGGTTCTCCACCAGTTCCCTTTCATGTTCTCGCGCGCTCCGTTCATTTCTCCACGCCGTCCTTGCAAGAGCATATCTCACCGGAATTGTTTTGGCCAGTGAGGACCACGTTCCTTATTGCCAAAGGCAGCCGTCCAAAGTGGTCGATTTCGCTGGAAATGGACGAGTCGTCGCTGTTAGCCTATATTGTTTTAGTCTCCTGCTGTTGTCTAGCTCCTCAGGGATCCGCGCTCATGGGGCGCGCAGTGCGGTGAGCTCGTTGGAAATCGCGCTACCGGAACAGTTTACAACCGGGCAACAGCGGGATGGTTGGCAGGGCCGGAAACTCTGATTGAGATCGCAAGAATTCCGAGGTGAAAGGAGGGTGAAAGAGCTCATTGTTTTTGATCTTGACGGTACACTTGCCGAAAGTAAATCGTCTCTTGATACCGAAATGTCGGCACTGCTGCATGACCTTCTCGGTATCGTCAAAGTGGCCGTGATTTCCGGAGGCGATTGGCCACAGTTTGAAAAACAACTGCTTTCCAATCTTCCCCATGACGAACGCCTGGTGAATCTATCCCTCCTTCCTACATGTGGAACAAAGTTCTTCCAATACGCAGGGGATTGGAAAAAGATCTGTGCAGAAGATTTCACCGCGGATGAAAAAAAGAAAATCGTCAGTTCTCTAAAGAAGGCGCTCGGAGTAGCGGGCTCCAAGGTCGAAAAGGTCTGGGGAGAGGTAATTGAAGACCGGGGAAGCTAGACAACATTTTCCGCATTAGGTCAGCAGGCCCCCTTGGAAGAAAAAGGACAAATGGGACCGTGATTTCACCAAGCGGAAGAAAATCAAACCAATCCTTGACACTTTTATTCCCGAGTTTTCTGTCCGCATGGGTGGCGCGACATCCATTGATGTCAACAAACCTGGCATTGACAAAGCTTACGGAATCAGAAAGCTCCGAGACATCCTTCGCATTTCTTTGAAAGAGATGATTTTCATAGGTGATGCCTTGTTCGTGCGACGGAACGACTATGCGGTTGAAGAAGCAGGTGTTGTTTCTATCCCAGTTCGAGATCCCCATGAGACTAAACGGTTACCCAAGCAATCATCGCTTGTTTAGATCGCGATCAGCAAGCGTGACCTTGTGAGGTGATCGGATGAGTGGGTTTAAGTTGCCTCGCCTGTCCACCGAATTTCCAAGACCCCTCTGGACCGAGACTCGGCGGAGGTAGCAAGAACAGGAGGATAGTCATCATGAAACCGAATGCAGATAAGCCCGAGGCGAAGCCGGAATCCAGGCCCGAGTCCAAGGACGATCTGAAATCCCTTCCCATGCCGGAACTGGAGAAAAAATTGGGGTCGTCGCCGGACGGCCTCAGTCAAGCCGAGGCGCAGAAACGGCTGACGCAATACGGCCCTAACGAGATTGAAGAAAAGAAAACCAATCCGTTCCTGAAGTTCCTCACCTATTTTTGGGGCCCCATCCCGTGGATGATTGAAGCGGCAGTGATTCTGTCGGGGGTTGTCCGGCACTGGCTGGATTTTTTCATCATCCTCCTTTTGCTTGTTTCCAACGCCGTGGTCGGATTCTGGGAAGAACGCCAGGCGGGCAACGCCATCGCCGCTCTGAAGGCCAAGCTGGCGATCAAGGCCCGGGTGAGACGTGATGGGAAGTGGATCACGCCGGCGGCGCGTGAGTTGGTGCCGGGCGACGTCATCCGCGTGCGCCTGGGCGACATTGTGCCGGCGGATGCGCGCTTGTTGGTGGGCGATTCGGTGGAAGTTGATCAGTCCGCGTTGACAGGCGAATCATTGCCCGCTACGCGCAAACCTGGCGAGGCGGTGTTTTCGGGGTCGATTATCCGCCAGGGCGAAATCGACGCGATGGTGTACGCCACCGGTGCGAACACCTACTTCGGCAAGACCGCGCAACTGGTACAGGAGGCTCACACCATCAGCCATTTCCAGCGTGCCGTGCTGAAGATTGGTGATTACCTGATCATCCTCGCGGTGGCCCTGGTCGTGTTGATATTGGCCGTAGCGCTCTTCCGTGGCGACCCGATCCTCACCACGTTGGAGTTCGCCTTGGTGCTTCTGGTGGCCGCGATCCCCGTAGCGATGCCCACGGTCCTGTCAGTGACCATGGCAGTCGGAGCTCGTCTGCTCGCCAAGAAAGAGGCGATTGTGACCCGGTTGGTGGCCATTGAGGAACTGGCGGGCGTGGACGTGCTGTGCGCGGACAAGACCGGCACCCTGACCCAGAACAAGCTGACGCTGGGCGACCCGTTCAGCGTGAACGGTATCCCTGCCGACCAAGTCATCCTCTGCGCCGCACTAGCTTCGCGTGCGGAAGACAAGGACACCATCGACCTGGCCGTGATCGGCGGCCTGAAGAACGATCAGGCCTTGAAGGGCTATCAGGTGGTCCATTTCCAGCCGTTCGACCCGGTGCATAAGCGCACCGAAGCCACCGTCAAAGCCGCGGACGGAAAACAGTTCAATGTGGCCAAGGGAGCGCCGCAGGTGATTCTGGCGATGTCGACCAACGCCGGTGAGGTCAAGCCCGCCGTCGAGAAAGCCGTCAACGAATTCGCTGGACGCGGTTTCCGTTCTCTAGGCGTGGCCCGGGCAGATCAGGAGGGCCAATGGCAGTTCGTTGGCGTGTTGCCGCTGTTCGATCCGCCTCGCGAGCAAGCCAAGGCAACCATCGCGACCGCCCGACAGATGGGCGTGAGCGTCAAAATGGTCACGGGCGACCAAGCGG
>JBAVYG010000074.1:0-10131 GCA_049698675.1 Terriglobia bacterium | reverse complement strand
CTCCCACGGTGCAGGCCGCAGTATCTTCACTGCCGGCTGCTTCGTGCTTTTGAGGAGCCCTCTGGACAGGCCGGGGCTCTGCGCTTGCTGCTCCCCTGACACCTGAAACCTGACACCTGCCTTTCACCGCGCAAGCCGGCGCTTGCATTCCTCGAGGATGTCGGCGGTTCGGCTGGCGCCGACGCGTGTCACACCGAGGGCGCGGACCTCGAGCAGCTTGTCGAGATCGCGCACGCCGCCCGCAGCCTTCACCTGAACGTGTGCAGGTGAATGTGCCCTCATCAGTTTCAGATCCTCGATGGTGGCGCCTCCGCTGCCATAGCCGGTGGAGGTTTTCACCCAATCGGCCCACAACTCGCCGCAGATTTCGCAGAGGCGGATCTTGTGCTCGTCTTTCAGGTAGCAGTTCTCAAAGATGACCTTAACCTTTTGGCCACGGTCGTGGGTGAGGTCAATGACCGCCTTGAGTTCCTTGCGCACGTAATCCCAGTCGCCGCTAAGGATCTTGCTGACGTTTACAACTGTGTCCAGTTCCTCGCCGCCGTCGTCGAGCGCTTGTTTCGCCTCCGCGAGTTTAATTGCCGTCGTGTGGCCGCCGTGCGGGAAGGCTATGGTGGTGCTCGCCTGGACCGTGCTGCCGCGCAGAATCTCGGCACAGCGCTTCAAGTAATACGGCATGATGCAAACGCTGGCGCAGTTGTAATCCACCCCCTGTCGGCATCCCTTCTCGAGTTCCTTGTCTGTCAGCCCAGGATTCAGCAAAGAGTGGTCAATCATCTTCGCAATATCTTCGTACGTGTAATCCATGGCATTCTCCTTGCTAGTTCGCCTTGCCTTTCAAGGTGAGCAGACCATTCGACTTCTGCAACGGCTTGTCGATGCGAGCCGTCGCGTGCGCGATGGCGCTCAGGAGTTCGGATTGCTCGGCTTGTGGATTGGCGAGGCGAAATCCTGCCAGGTTCGCGCGGATGGCGTTCGCCGCACTCGTCGCTTCATGGCTGAGCGACCCGAGAGCATTCTGCCACACTTTCAACTGGAACCTTTCGCCCTTGGCCCGGAATTTCCACCGTTGGCGCCACCAGAAGGCCGCGGTGGCGATGAGCACTGGAAAGAGCGGCGTCAAGAAGGCGCGGACCCAGGGCTCGCGCTTGAACGAAAAAAGGGTTACAAGGCAGGTGGCGACGTACATGAGGAGGAAGAATCCCAGTATTGGGAACCAGCGCGTTGCGCGCGCCGCATCCGCAACGCGGCTGACTGAATCTGTTGCGGCCATTGATATGTCGCCCAAAGTTGAGAGTGTTACTTGGGAAATCTCTCGCTTCGGCGGTGATTGGGTTGGAACCAAAGTCCGCCCGTCACCATCATCTGGCTGGTTTTTGGCCACCTCTGCCTTACTCATGTTACGTTTCCTCCTGCACATCAATTGCGACGCTGGAAAAGGGTTTGCGCGTGCTCGTTCAGGCTATCGACCTCGCGCACCTCTGCCTCGGACAATTCTGCAACTTGCCCCGATTCGGCGGCGGGACGAACCGCTCCTGTGGCAGCTACCAATTGAACCAGTTGGTTGGTCCGAGTCGCTGCGTCGGTTGCTGGGGACGCCTCACCAGCCCAACTTTCCACGTCGCCCTCCGCTTCGGACAGCTCTTGCCACTGGTGATAATTGTAAACACAGCCAGGGTCTCCAGCCTGCATATCTCCAGTGTAAGCGAAGGCGCGAGCCCTGCACCCTCCGCAATAGTGGCGGTAGTCACAAACCCCGCAGTGGTCGCCGCGGTCTTCACGGTCGGAGAGGGTTGCAAAAAGGGGATTGTCCCAGATTTGGGCCAGGGTCTGCCGCCGAAGGTCTCCCACCTTTATTCCAGCGATGTAAACGCAGGGCGTGATTATTCCGTTAGGCTGGATAGCGCAATAACAGCGTCCCGTGCCGCATCCTCCAATGTAACGGCAAAGGATCATGGTCTTCTTGCCGGGTCCCCTCCCGGCATGCCCTGTAGCGAAGAGTCCTTCCTCGGCGCCATACAGGATGCAGACGCGGCCAAATTGCGGAGCTGTGGAAACGACGGTGATTTTGCTTTCCTCGAGATGTCGCTGGAGTTTCTGCAGCAACACTTCACGTTGCCCCGGCGTCATGTCCGAGGCCATGATTTCCCGGCCGCGCCCCACGGGAATAAAATTGAAGTGGGAGAAAGTGTGGCAGCCAAGGTCGATAGCGAACTTGACCATATCGTCCACGGAGTCGGCGGTATGGCGGGTAAAGCAGCAAGCCATGCCCGTGCGAATCCCTGCCGCCACGGAATTCCGAATGCCCTGGACCGTCCTTGCCCATGCACCCATCACGCCGCGGAATTCATCGTGTTCCTCAGGATGCAGGCTGTCCAGACTTACCTCGACGTACTTCACGTTGGCGGCCTTCAGGCGCTGGCAAATCTCCGGCGTCAGCAGGGTGCCGTTCGTGGCCAGCGTGACGTGGATGTCGCGCTGGGTACAACGTTCAAGCACTTTCCATAGGTCGCGTGTCACCAGCGGTTCGCCGCCGGCCAAGGCTAGGAAGGGAACATATTCCTCGCCCATCTGGTCGATCAGATTCAACTTCTCGTCCGTGGTCAACTCATCCGAAGCAGGCTTGTGACGCGCCTTCTGATAACAGTGCTTGCAAGTGAGGTTACAGGCTTGCGTGACGTTCCAGACGGGGAACAGCGGCGCGGTGTACCTTTGGGGGACTGTCAAGCCGTAAGTCCCGATGCTCTTGGCCGTAAGAGTCAGGGCCTTAACGGTGGGCGGGTGGTGAAACAATTTCTGCTTCATGGACTCTTTGTTCAATCCGGTCTTCCACAGGCCGAAGTCAATCGCCCAGTTGGGCAAGCTCCACTTCAGCCGCGTCCAGAAATCGGCCTGCGGATTCTCATAATTCTCGCAGAGCCGGATGAAGAAACACTTGCCCTCCGTGTCCCGGCGGGTCATCCAAAGCAGAGCCTTCGGAACACTGGGTTTTGCAAGAATGTCCTCCAGGATGTGATGGGCTTCTGGAAGGCCGACTGTCCTCTTCTCAACCCCAGGTCGGTGGTGCGTCATCACCTTGCGCCCTGAGTTGTCAATGTACATGGTCACTCCTTACTTGGGCTTTTCCCCTCATCAGACTGTAGGAATTTGCTCTCTCCTGCAGCAACGCAGCAGGTCGCCCGTCCCTTTCAATTAGATGTCAAAAACGAGGATTAATCTGCCTGGCATCCCTCGATTTGAACGAACAGTCCGACAGATCGTGACTGCTTTTTCATAGACGTTCCCCTTTCGTGAAATGTTTCCGCTTGACGGTTGCGTTTGCTGTCCGGCAACCGTCCGTGCCGCCGGTGACCTCATGAACTCCAGAAACCATATTCGGCGCGGAGCGGGGCAGCTTTAACTCCTCTTCATTTGGTCGTCCCTTCCTGGCAGTTCTTTAGCTTGGTCAAAGCAATCCAAGCGCCAATTGGTAAGCCCTTCAAAACGCTCGGGCTCGCGCATCACTGAGTCCCAGTGTCTTCGCGAATTCGCGAAGTTCATGGAAACCTGTGTTGGATTCTGAGGGGCGCGCTTCAGCTAGAAGGCCTTGAAGCGGTACTTGTTGATATTCATCGCCAACTGACTGCTGACGCTTGCAGGTGCCATGCGGGCAATGTTACCTTCGCTTGTGGTAGCATCAAGCGCCTCTTGCTCAGACTGGCCCACGACGGCGGCGCCGACGGGCTCGCCGCGGTGGAACACCGAGGTAAGGTTCTACGCTGTGCGCCGTCATTAACCTTTTTGCGCTACAGTGAGATAGCCATTTGCCGCGGTTGACTGAGGCGCCCCGCAGATTTGACGCAAGCTCAATCTTGAGCCGATAACTTTAGACTGAGAGCTTGTCGAAAAACATGTGGCAGGGAGTTGGAAGGGCGAGGCGGGGGGCAGGTTCCGCGCCGCCCTTCCGACGTGCTCAAAGAGGTTTTTCAACAACCTGTAAGAATATATGACAGCCCTGCCGGTGCGAGCGGAAGCGCTCTTGTTCAATTCTATCTCGGCGCCCGAGCCGCGCAATATATAGAACCAGTGAGATTGCGCTGCGTCTGAGAAACACTCGAGTGAGGTTTCTATGTTTTCCCTTTCCACACCCTGGCGGGTTGCCTACTTCTCAATGGAAATAGCCCTTGACCCATCCATGCCGACGTAGAGCGGTGGCCTGGGAGTGCTTGCCGGCGACACGTTGCGCTCTGCCGCGGACCTGGGTGTCCGGATCGTGGCAGTGAGTCTCGTTTATCGCAAGGGTTATTTTGCGCAGCACCTGGACGAGCACGGCAACCAGACGGAGTCTCCGGCCACCTGGAATCCCGAAGAGAGGCTGGAACTGATGAAGCCCGTGGTCTCCATAAAGATCGAAGGACGCGAGGTCAAGATACGCGCTTGGCGTTACCTGGTGGATGGGATTGGCGGGGATGTTGTCCCGGTTTATTTACTCGATACAGGCCTGCCTGAGAACTCTTCTTGGGACCAGGGGTTGACGGATCAGCTCTATGGCGGCGATCTCCATTATCGCCTTTGCCAGGAAGCAGTGCTGGGGATGGGAGGCGTAGCCATCCTCCCCCTGCTGGGGCACCACCACATCTCCAGTTATCACATGAACGAAGGGCACGCCGCCTTGCTGGTTCTGGCTCTGGTGGAGCGGCGTTTGGCGGGTCGCAACGTCCGCGAAGCCAAGCAGGATGACCTTATTGCGGTTCGGCATAAGTGTGTGTTCACAACCCACACGCCGGTGCCGGCGGGGCATGACCAGTTTCAAATTGACATGGTCCGCCAGGTGTTGGGTGAAGATCGAGCGGCTGCTCTTCAGTCCATAAAAGTCTGCCTGGATGGGCATTTGAACATGACTTACTTGGCCCTGGCAGGTTCCCGCTATGTGAACGGTGTGGCTATGCAGCATGGCGAAGTTTCGCGCCACATGTATCCGGGTTGGTCGGTCCGCGCCATCACTAACGGAGTCCACGGACTTACCTGGACTTCGCTGCCCTTCCGCGCGCTTTACGATCGGCACATGCCCGAGTGGCGGCATGACAGTCTTTACCTCCGGTATGCCATCGGCATTCCACTCGAGGAGATACGCGACGCTCACATGCAGGCCAAGCGCACGCTGATGGACGAAGTTCACAAGCGCACCGGCGTGCAACTCGATGAGAAGGTTATGACCATCGGATTTGCCCGGCGGGCAGCGACCTACAAGCGGGCGGACCTTCTGTTCCGGAAGCCCGAGCAATTGAAGTCGATTGCCCGCAATGTCGGCCCCTTCCAGGTTATCTACGGTGGAAAGGCTCATCCAAACGACGGAGGGGGAAAGGATCTGATCCGCCGGATCTTCCAGGCGAGCGAGTCCCTCAAAGACACGATTAAGATTGTTTACGTGCCCGACTACGATTGGACCTGGGCGGCCCTGATTTGTAGCGGTGTCGATCTTTGGTTGAACACGCCCAAACGCCCGCAGGAGGCTTCAGGCACGAGCGGCATGAAAGCCGCGCTCAACGGCGTTCCGAGTTTCAGCATCCTGGACGGCTGGTGGGTGGAGGGATGGCTGGAGGGTTCTACTGGCTGGTCGATTGGTGATGGCACCGAGACTATGGAAAACGAGGAGGCCGAAGCCGCTTCCTTATACGCCAAGTTGGGAAAGACCATTCTCCCCATCTTTTATAACCGGTCACAAGATTATGCCGCGGTGATGCGTTTCGCTATTGCCATCAATGGTTCGTTCTTCAACACCCAAAGGATGGTGTCGCAGTACATTTCGAATGCCTACTTTCAGGATAGTGAGTTTTGAGAGAAAGGATTCAGGAATCAAAAGGTAGGAGGTAGAGGGAGGAAGGCCGGAGCCAGATGAGCGGGGATTAGGATTCTCGGAGCAACCTCATCTATAAACAAGCAACAAGCCAGCCGAGTTTCGGGTATTGGCGGGAGCCGGAGTCTCCAGGAAAACGACAACGTGCAGCCCACTTAATTCGCTGCTCGATGCCCTGGGCCGTCCGGCTTACTTTGGAACATGTTATAGATGTCGAAGGGGAAGATGTTGTCTTGGCTCTCGATAGCGGAGAGTCCGGCCTCGTCGATTGCGCCGCTTCGGATCTGGTGCACGAGACGGTTCAAGCGGAGGAGGTGCGTCTTGGTCCGATTGGTGGCGTATTCAACCGTTGTCCCCGAGCTAATCATGAATGCCCAATCACTGGCCTGCGCCAACACGAGCTCTCTCCCGGCCTGATTGAGCGCCCGCAAGGCCAGGCCTTCGGCCCGAGGATAGCTCTCGGCCAACCTTTCCATCAGGTCCGCCGCCTTGTGAAGCTGGGGATAGATCCAGTCATTGCTGCGATTAAGCCAGACATCGTTGAAACCCCTAGATCCCCAACTCGACATGGCCGGCATAGCTACCTGATTCACCGGATATTCCTCCAAATACTCGGAAAGCGTAACAAGGCGGATCGCCTCTTGTTTCTGAGCAATCTTGCGAACCAGGTAATTGAGCCAGGTTGGCCCTTCATACCACCAGTGACCGAACAATTCGGCATCGTAAGGTGCGACGATGACGGGCTTCCGATCCATCATCGACCTCAGATATTCGATCTGTTTCTCCCGGTTGAACATAAAGTTGGCGGCGTGGATCTCGGCTTTTCTTTCGGCCCACTCGGGAACGTAAGCCTCTTTGTGATCGGTTTTTCCGGTGACGCGATAGTACTTGATGCCGGTGTCGAACCTGATGCCGTCTTGATGAAGGTAAGGCTTGAGGTAATCATCATCGAGGTCATACGAGATGTCCCGGTAAAACTCGCGGTAGTCGTGGTCTCCCGGGTACCCTTCCACTGAGCTCCAAACCTGCTTTGATGAATCGGGGTCGCGTCCAAAAGCCGCAACGCCCGATGGGCAACTTACGGGCGCAAAGACGCCGTATTGGGGTCGCGGTTCGGCGCGAGTGATCCCGTGCGTCTCCAAGATCGTGAAGCGGATGAGCTGCTCACGAAGCATTCGATCGACGCCGGGGCAAAAACCACATTCGGGTAACCAGAAGCCCCTCGGCCTTCGATCGAATACCTTCTCATAATGCTCGATTCCGATTTGGGCTTGCGCTCGGACCGCGGCGGGGTTTACCGACAGCAGAGGAAAATATGCATGGGTAGCCGAGCTGGCGAGGATTTCAATTTTCCCTAACTCCTGAAGCCTCCGGAAAACCTGGACCAAGTTGCGCTCATAACGGTGGAGGAATGCCTCTCGCACTTCGGTGAACCGCCGATGATACATGCAGGCCAAGCGGTAGAACTCGGGTTGTGAGGCTGTTCGGGCGATCTCCTTTTCCGCGAGCTCTATGAGACGCTCGATCCTTCTCAGGTATCGTGACTGCAAAAAGGGGTCCAAGAGCATCGAGACGAGGGGCGGCGTGAGTGAGAAAGTCAAGCGAAAGTCGATGGCATCTTCGAGGAGGCCCTCCAAAACGAGGAGCAAGGGAATATAGACTTCTGTGATGGCCTCGTAGAGCCAGTTCTCCTCGAGCGATTCCTCATACTCAGGATGCCGTACGAAGGGAAGGTGCGTGTGAAAGACAATTGCCAAATAGCCCTTTTCCATTTTTCCTGCTGTGAGAATAAGCGGCGGCTCGCGGTCAGTGATCCCTTTTCAATCTTCAACGGTCACTGGGACCGGAATTCTCCTCCCTGGACGCCATCTTTCCTGAGGACATGCCGGAAAGGAAGCTCCTTTCGTTCATTGCGGTGAGATCCGTGTCATCATTTAGCGCGGATTCGGAGTTTCTGACCCGCCATTGTTCGGGCTCGGAAACAGACTGGCGCCAATCTTGCGGACTGTATGGCTCAGTAGGTCGGTGCGCAAGCTCGGAGGACTCGGCTGCGCCCGACAGTTCTCGTCGCATTCTCACTGGCCCCGGAGCGTGCCCGACGGGCGGTGGGACAGCCTCGACTCGGTGGTAGTCTCCCTCAACAAGCATATAGGTCTCTTCCACCTTTCCCGAAGGCCAGGCGCGAGGGGTCTCGGCGATATTGGACCGCGCTATGGAATGGAATTGGCCATCCTCGGTCCGCAAGCCCAGATCAACACAGTAGGACTTCTCGGGACCCCATACGTGTACATACCAGTTTCCGGCGCCAAGGTCGATGTCAACGTCGAACTGGCTGTGCGCATTCGTGCCGTCAAAGATGATACACGTGATATCGCAGAACCTCAGCACAGGTTGGGCTCGCAGGGCAGGTCGGCCGAGAAGTTTCTTGATCTCCTTCAAGTCGTCTGGCGCCACCTCCCAGTAGACATGGACCAGGTATGGGTTAACAGGGAGGAGCACCACCCGCGCATGCTCATAGAAGTGCGGGAACTCGCTTGGCTCTATGGGAAGCCCGGGGAACACTTTAGAAATCTCAACTTTCTGCCCCCGGACTAGTTTCCGTTTGCCGGAGCTCGCTTTGGGCAACCCGCGGCGGCCGCCCCTCGTGGACTTGGTCGAATCTCGTTGGTTCACTCTTGGCTCGCTAGCCTGTCGTGACTCACCGCCTCGGTTCTTGGCTCGTCACTCTACTCTATGCTCGTCGCGGCTAATGATGGTACACGTTCAAGGTTTGATCCGCAATCCGGTTCCAGGTGAAGGCGGCTTCGACAGCCATCCTACCATTGCGGCCCATCCAGCGAGCCCATTCGAAGTTTGTAAACAGCGTCCCTAAGCCCCACCCGACGGAATTGGGATTGGGATAGATCTTGAGGCCATTAACAGCGTGCCAGACGTACTCATTGGGGCCGCCGTTCACGGTTGCCACGACCGGCTTGCCGGCACTCCAGGCCTCTAATACCACAATTCCAAAAGGCTCGTTGCGGCTCGGCACGCACAGCACATCGCAAGTTTTATAGAGCTCGGGCAGTTCATGCCCGTTCTTGAAACCGAGGAACCGCGTCGCGTGCGCCACTCCAAGCTGCCACGCGCGATGTTCGAGAGATCGACGCAGCTCGCCGTCGCCGGCAAAGATGAATTTCGCACTCGGATAATAGCGCAGCAGGCCGGGAATGGCTTCCAGGAGGAGGTCGGGGCCCTTCTGATGCACCATCCGCCCTACAAACAGGACCACCGGGTCCATGGGACCGATTCCATACCCTGCCTTCACCCCCCCCGGATCAAGCCAGCCTTCGAAGTGGCGAAGATTGACGCCGTTGTATATCGGTGTGACTTTCCACTCAGGGACTTGGTACATCCACATGATTTCATGTTTTAGGGATTGGGAGACGGCAATCACCCGATCCGCCCAATAGGTTCCAGCGCGCTCCTGGTAGCGAATGCGCGCGCAGCGGCCGGCATAGAAGCCGTTGCCGCAGCGCCCGTACTCGGTTGAGTGCACCGTGAGAATGGTTTTTCGGCTACGGCCTTGCTTGATCCAGATCATCGCGTTGGCCGCCAACCAATCGTGGGCATGTACGATGTCGAAGGGGCCGAGGAAGTCCTCGGTGGCTAAGACGTGATGCACGAACGAGCGGCACATGTTATTGACTTCTTCGACAAAATCCGAGTGCAACTGGAAGGGGCAGCGGTGATAATGGACGCCGTGAATGAGCTGATAATGCGATTGGCCCGGACCCATCCGCGTGAAGACATGGACTTCGTTTCCTTTGCGTTCGAGCGCCGCCGCCAACTCGGTGACATGGGCGGCGACCCCTCCCACGGGGATGGAATGAAGAGACTCCCAAACTAGCATTGCGATTCGCACCGGCGTCATCCTATCTTGATTTGAATTCCCAGTACCTCTCCTGGGCAAAATGTTAAGTTTCCGAGCCAGGAGGCTCGCGGATGGAGCCCACACCTCCCCGGCCCGTCACCACTTCCATGCGGCCCAGTTGTGCGGCCTGTCCCTTGAAAGCCTCACATTATGTTGTTCCCGTTGCTGCCCTGGTGTTTGACTTCCGTTATCGATCGGCCGTTTCTATTGTGTGCTCTTGACGATGAACCTTCCGGAGGCCTCGTGTTCTCATAATATTAGATGTATTTCAATGCAAGAAGGTTTGGAGTGGACCCCCGAGAAACTAAAGATTTCCATTCCACCCTTCGAACCCCTTTTCGGTGCTGTCCTAATTTCGGGTGTAGCGCCGGCTTCCAGCCGG
>JBAVYG010000073.1:0-5126 GCA_049698675.1 Terriglobia bacterium | reverse complement strand
AGCAAGCTCCCATGCCACCGCGGATTCGTAATTCTGTTTTTTCCCCTTGTCACTTGTCACTCGTCACTGCCCTTATCACTTGTCACTGCCTTTCGGCGCTGGGCCTCCGACCGGAAAGGCATCCCCAGGTGCCGGAGCAGTGCCAGGGCTTCTGCGTCAGACCGAGCGTCAGTAACAATAGAAATGTTCAGTCCCTTAACTTTTTCCACTTTCGCGTAGTCAATCTCGGGGAAAACCAACTGGTCGCGGAGGCCCAGAGTGTAGTTCCCGCGGCCGTCGAAGGCGCGAGTCGAAAGCCCTCTGAAATCGCGCACGCGTGGCAGCGCAACGCTGGTGAGGCGGTCGAAGAACTCATACATCCTGTCGCCCCGCAGAGTCACCATCGCCCCAATCGGCATGTTCTTGCGCAGTTTGAAATTCGCTATCGATTTTCGCGCTCGCGTGATGACCGGCTTTTGCCCGGTTATCTGGCCCAACTCCTGAGTGCCGGAGTCCAGCAGCTTGGCGTTCTGGATGGCTTCACCCAATCCCATGTTCAACACGATCTTCCTGAGACGTGGGACCGCCATGCCGTTAGGGTACTTGAACTCCTCCACCAAGGCCGGCACGACTTCCTTCTTATATTTCTCTTTCAAACGCGGCGCCATGTTCCCTTCACATCCTCCCGTCCTTTACTTATCCAAGGATTTCTCGCACTTCGCGCAAATGCGCACTTTCTTGCCATCGGCCATCCCCCGGTGCTGAATGCGTGTGGGTCCGCATTCGCTGCACACCAAGGCTACGTTGGAAACGTGGATCGGTCCTTCCTTTTCCAAAACTCCGCCACGGATTTGCTTGGCCGGATTGGGGCGCGTGTGGCGTTTGATCATGTTAACATGCTCGACGTAGAGGCGCCGCTGGCGGGGTTCAACTTCCAGAACCCGCCCCACCTTGCCCTTGTCCCGGCCGGCAATCACCTGCACCTGGTCGTTCTTCTTGATATCCAACCCGAATCCCATCACAGAACCTCTGGAGCGAGTGAAACTATTTTCAAAAACTTCTTCTCGCGGAGTTCTCGCGCCACCGGCCCAAAGACGCGTGTCCCCACCGGCTCGTTGGCCTCATTGATGACCACGGCAGCATTTTCATCAAATCGAATGTAGCTGCCATCACGCCGCCTCTGCTCCTTGCGCATCCTGACAATCACGCACTTCACAACCGTACCCTTCCGGATGGCGCTATCCGGCGCCGCTTCCTTGACGGAAGCGGTGACCACATCACCCAGGCCCGCCTGCAAACCTACGTCTCCACCCACAGGAAGAATGCAGGACAGCCTTCGGGCTCCGGAATTATCCGCCACATGAAGAATTGTCCTCATCCCAATCATACTGTCCCCTCCGGCAGAGGAGCCACTCCAACGGCCTTGTTGACGATTCCCACAACCCGCCAGCGCTTTCTCCGGCTGAGCGGCCGCGTCTCCTGGATTCGTACCGTGTCACCGGGCCGGCACTCGTTCTTTTCGTCGTGGGCAAGGAACCGCTTCGAGTGCCGGACCACCCGTTTGTAAAATGGGTGGATGACCTGTCGCTCCACTGTGACCACCACGGTCTTCTGCATTTTATTGCTGGTCACCATTCCGACTTTTTCCTTTCGCCTTTTCTGCATAACTCCTTATTCTCACCCAGTCCGGGTCGCCGCCACTTCAGGCCGATTCGGCTCCTCCAGCCTTCAGTTGGCGCTCGCGCAGAATTGTCTTCACTTTGGCAATACCTTTCCGCAACTCGCGGAGGGTCTCCAAGCTCTCCGTTTGCCCGCTGGCCATGCGGAACCTCAAGCGGCCCAATTGGCCGGTAAACTCGCGCTCCCGCGTCGAGAGTTCGTCGTCCGTCCATTCGCGCATGTTCTCGGCCGGCCACTTCCATCTCTTGCTCTTATCCAACTTCATGACTTCCGCTCCACAGGCCGCTAGGCCGCCATTTTACGGGAAACAAATCGCGTGGCCAAAGCCAGCTTATGGCCAGCCAGGCGAAGCGCTTCCCGAGCTTCCTCTTCTGAGACACCTTCCATCTCAAACAGGATTCGTCCGGGCTTCACCACCGCAACCCAAAACTCCGGAGCGCCCTTACCCTTCCCCATACGAGTTTCTGCCGGCTTCTTGGTCACCGGCTTGTCCGGGAAAATGCGGATCCAGAGCTTTCCGCCTCTTTTGATGAAGCGCATGATGGCCACGCGACTGGCTTCGATCTGACGGTCGGTAATCCACCCCGGTTCAAGTACCTTCAGCCCGTAGTCCCCGAACGACAGGTCAGATCCCCGCCACGCTTTGCCGCGCATACGCCCTCGCTGCTGCTTTCGGTACTTCACTTTGCTCGGCATTAACATGGGGTCGATTCACTCATGACCACCCGTCCTTTCGCGGACGGCCACTGACTTGACGCTCCTCTTACTAAACTGCCGGCGCTCCAGCGGGCACAGGCTCCGCCGCCTTCTCCGGCCGCCGTTTCTGTTCCAGGATCTCCCCGTTATAAATCCAGCATTTCACGCCAATCACCCCATAGGTGGTCATGGCCTCAGCGAGTCCATAATCAATGTCCGCACGCAGGGTGTGTAGCGGCAAGCGCCCCTGGAGGTACCATTCCGAACGGGCAATCTCCGCTCCGTTCAACCGCCCTCCGCAGCGAATCTTGATTCCCTTGCAGCCGAAGCGCAGCGCGGAATCGACAGCTTTTCTCATGGCCCGCCGAAATGCCACGCGCTTTTCAAGCTGCAGGCAAATTGCCTCCGCCACCAACTGGGCGTTTAACTCCGGCCGGTGAACTTCCTGGATATTAATGGGCAGAACCTCGCGTCCCGTGCGCTTCTGGATCTCCTGTCGAAGACGATCAATCTCCGCGCCTTTGCGCCCGATGATGATACCGGGCCGAGCCGTGTGGATAGTGATCTTCAGCTTGTTGCCCGGACGCTCGACTTCGATGTCGGCCACACCCGCGGCCTGCAGTTGCTCCTTGAGACGCTTCTTGAGCTTCAGGTCCTCGTGAAGAAACTTGGCGTAATCCTTCTTCGCGAACCAGCGCGACTTCCAGGTCTTGGTGTAACCCAGGCGGAACCCGTAAGGATGTACTTTCTGACCCATCCCCTTCCTCCTTCAATTAGGGAACAGGGAATAGGGAACAGGGAACAGGAATAGAGACTGGCGACCTTCTCTGTGTCAAACTCCCTATTCCCTGTTCCCAACTCCGTCTTCCCAACTCGCAACTCCCCATTTCCTGTTCCCTATTCCCTGTTCCCTATTTTTCCGGCGATTCGACCACCACGGTGATATGGCTCATCCGCCGCTGGTAGTGGAAGGCACGGCCCATGGGCGCGGGACGAATTCTCTTGGAACGTGGTCCCTCATTGACGTAGGCCTTCGATACCACCAACTGGTCCACGTCCACGTGTTCAGCTTTCTGCTCCGCATTGGCGATGGCCGAACGCAAAACCTTTTCCACGACCCCCGTCACTCGCTTCTTGGTGTAGGTCAAGATACTCAGCGCCTCACCCGCGTTCTTGCCGCGAATCAGGTCCACCACCAAGCGCGCCTTTTGCGGAGAAACTCGGATGTGCTTTTGTGTGGCTCGTGCTTCCATAGCTTAGTCCAGGCTTCGGATTCAAACCCCACTCTTAGCTGGCGGCTCCTGGCGGCGGGGTGGCCGGCGGCCTTGCTCCTCCCACGGGCGGCGGAGCTGCGACCGCGGCCCTTTCGGTCGCCACCTTCATACTGTGGCCCTTAAAGGTGCGCGTCGGTGCGAACTCGCCTAACTTATGGCCGACCATGTTCTCCGTGATGTACACGGGTATGAACTTCTTGCCGTTGTGAACGGCAATCGTATGCCCCACCATCTCGGGAACAATGGTGGAACGTCGCGACCAGGTTTTCACCACTTTCTTTTCGAACCGCCGGTTGAGCAGTTCGATCTTCTTAATCAAGTGCTCGTCCACGAAGGGACCCTTCTTCAGCGACCTCCCCAAAGCTTCCTCCCTCTATTTCCTTTCGCGCCGCTTCACAATGAACCGATCCGTTGACTTATTATTGCGCGTCTTGTAGCCGCGTGTCGGCTGACCCCAAGGAGTTACGGGATGCCGCCCTCCTGAGGTCTTTCCTTCTCCGCCGCCGTGCGGATGATCGACAGGATTCATGGCCACGCCACGCACGGTCGGCCGAATGCCCATCCACCGCTTGCGACCCGCCTTGCCGATTGAAATGTTCTCGTGTTCGAGATTTCCCACCTGCCCGATGGTGGCCACGCAATCCATGAGAACTTTGCGAACCTCTCCAGACGGGAGACGAATCTGGGCGTATTCCCCCTCTTTGGCCAGCAACTGGGCGGCGCTTCCAGCGCTGCGCACCATCTGGCCACCCTTTCCCGGCCGCATTTCGATGTTGTGGATGAGGGTGCCGGCCGGAATATTTTTGAGCGGCAAAGCGTTGCCCGTAACAATATCCGCCTCGGGTCCGGAAACGACCTTATCCCCCACCTTCAGGCCCGAGGGGGCGAGAATGTAACGTTTTTCTCCGTCGGCGTAGTGCAAGAGGGCGATGAAAGCAGAGCGGTTAGGGTCGTACTCAATGGTCGCGACCCGGGCCGGAATTCCCATCTTGTCCCGTTTGAAATCGACAATTCGATAATGGCGCTTGTGCCCGCCCCCGCGGTGCCAAATCGTCAATTGACCACGGTTGTTGCGCCCCGAGATGCGGGACTTGGGCTCCAAAAGCGGCTTGTGCGGACTCGAGCTGGTGATTTCCTCGAAGGTCAAGCCGGTTTGGAACCGTCGTGTCTCGGTGTAGGGTCTGTAGGTTTTGATTCCCATCGCCTTCGTCTTCCGCAGCGAACAATTTCGCCGCTCAAACTCTTCTATAAATTCTCAACGTACTCCGGAACTTTCTCGCCCGCCTTCAACTTCACATACGCCTTCTTCCAATCCGGCCGGAAGCCGAATGTCCTTCCCCGCCGCCGCATCTTGCCGAGGTAACTGGAGGTGTGCACGGACGCGACCTTTACTTTAAAAGCCGCCTGCACAGCCTTCTTGATTTCAATCTTGCTGGCATCCGGGTGCACCCGGAAGCATAGCGTCCGGTGACGCTCTTTGATGTCCACGCTCTTCTC
>JBAVYG010000072.1:0-3871 GCA_049698675.1 Terriglobia bacterium | reverse complement strand
CCCTCACCCGGCCCGCCCCGGCTGAAGAAAACGCCGGCGGCGGCCCACCCTCTCCCCCAAGGGGGAGAGGGCCGTTCTGCCCTCTCGCTCTGCGCCGCCTAGATCGGCCAGTCTCTGGACCCTCTCCCCGATAACCGAGGCAACTTGCTCATACTGCCATCACAAGCACTTCAAAATGCTCGGCGGGGACCGGGAGGCCGTCCGCTTCTAAAGCGGCAACATAACCCCGAATCGCTTCCTTGATATTCTGGATAGCTTCTTCGCGAGTCTTGCCCTGGCTTATGCAACCAGGGAGGCTGGGACACTCTACTACCCAATAGCCATTGTCTCAAGACTAGATAATAACTTGTCGCATATTATCAGCCTTAAATCTTCGCCGCGATGACGCGTCGCGATTCGTAGAGCGGGAATTTCCCGGTCAGGGCTTCGACCTGGCTGTGGATTCGCTTCTGCACGGACTCGTCTTCAACGTTGTGCAGCACCTCGGTGATCCACTGCGCGATGAGCTCCATCTGCGGCTCCCGGAGCCCGCGCGTGGTGACCGCAGGCGTGCCGATGCGGATGCCGCTGGCGACCATGGGAGGGTTCGTATCGAATGGAATGACGTTTTTGTTGACGGTGATGCCGGCGTTTCCCAGGGCCTTTTCGGCCTCCTTGCCTGTTACCTTGTTTGAAAACACATCCACCAGCATCAAGTGAGTGTCGGTGCCGCCGGAGACGATGCGGAAGCCGTTGCCGGCCAGAGCATCCGCCAGCGTGTGGGCGTTCAGGATGATCTGCTTCTGGTATTCGCGGAACTCCGGCTGAAGGGCTTCCTGGAAGCAGACGGCCTTGGCAGCGATCACGTGCATCAGCGGCCCGCCCTGAATGCCGGGGAAAACGATCTTGTCGAGCTCCTTTGCATACTGCGCCTTTGAGAAGACCGCGCCGCCGCGCGGTCCGCGCAGCGTCTTGTGCGTGGTGGTGGTGACGAAATCCGCGTAGGGAATAGGGCTGGGATGGAGGTTTGCCGCGATAAGCCCCGCGATGTGCGCCATATCCACCATCAGCAGCGCGCCGCTCTGTTTGGCGATGGCGGCGAAGCGCTCGAAATCCAGGATGCGCGGGTAGGCGCTGGCGCCGGCCACGATGAGCCTTGGTTTGTGCTCCTGGGCCAGCCGCTCGAGCTCGTCGTAGTCAACGGTCTCCGTGTCCTTGCGTACGCCGTACGAAACGATCTTGTACATCTTCCCGGAGAAGTTCAGCGGGTGCCCGTGCGTCAGGTGGCCACCGTGGGCAAGGCTCATGCCCAGCAGGGTGTCGCCCGGCTTCAGCACGGTCATATAAACGGCTTGGTTGGCCTGGCTGCCGGAGTGCGCTTGCACGTTGGCGTGCTCCGCGCCGAAGAGCTTCTTGGCGCGCTCGATGGCCAGGGTTTCAGCCACGTCCACAAACTCGCAGCCGCCGTAGTAGCGCTTGCCCGGCAATCCCTCGGCGTACTTGTTGGTCATCACGGACCCAAGGGCCTCGAGCACCGCCTCGCTGACGAAATTCTCCGAAGCGATCAGCTCCAGCGTCCGCGCTTGGCGGTCAACCTCCAGGTCGAGGGCCTGGGCGATTTCGGGGTCAACCTCGCGCAAGGAGCGTGAATGTAAAGGGAGGGAAGGGCTCATATTCTTTTCTCCAGGTGATAGCGTTGGTCAAGGGCGTCGATTTTCTCTACCCGCCGTTCGTGGTGTCCTCCCGCGAAGGGGGTCGAGAGCCACGTGTCCACAATTTGATGCATACTTGCTTCGTCGATCATCCGGCCGCCCATGGTGAGGATGTTGGCGTTGTTATGCTCGCGCGCCATGCGCGCGGAAATCGTATCGTTGGCAGCCGCCGCCCGGATGCCCGGGACTTTGTTGGCGGCAATCACCATCCCGATGCCCGTCCCGCACACCAGCACCCCGTAATCGGCCTGCTTTGCCGCCACCTGCGCCGCTACCTTCTCCGCGAAGTCGGGATAGTCCACGGGCTCTGAGTTCGACGGGCCGTGGTCTTCAACCTCCAGGCCTTTGTTCTTGAGGTACTCGCGGATTTTCTCCTTCAAGGGAAAACCAACATGGTCCGCTGCCAGTGCAATCTTCATCTTTTCCACCACGCTGTAACCCTCGAACTCGTCAGGAGCGTTAGGGGTGTTTTCTCACCCGCTCTCTGCATTCTACCGAAGGAGGTCCAATGGCGCAAATAGCGACTTCCACACGAACATTGAGTGATTGATTCATTGAGTCATTGAATCATTGAGTCATCGGGTCATTGAAAAGCGTTGCGAAACCCTCGGGCAATTCTGAAGTGTAAAGTATGAAGTGTAAATTCCTTCTTCCTCTCCACTGCTTTCTGTCTGCTGCCCTTGAAGTGCCGCAGGTCCGGAGAGCGGGACCTGCGCTACGCCTGCCTTCTGCCTACTATCGCTCTTGTGGTTCCTGAATCCTGTTCTTCCCCCACCTACGACCTACTACCTACGTCCTTTCCTTTCAATAACATTCCCGCTTTTGAGGGCTAAGCATCTTTCTTTTCATAGACATTCCCGCTTTGCCGCGGGCTGTGGAAAGCCGACCCTTTGTTTTCATAGACATTCCCGCGTAGTTCGGTAATTTTTTGAAGTTACTACCTCTTTCTCTTTCCCTGTGGAGAAGACATTCTGTCCCGGGTTGCTGCGCGGGCGATGCGTCCCGCCAGCCCGAACTCCCCCAAGAGCAGCTGGCGGTGGGCAGTGGGAGTCGGCAGCAGGCAGTCGGCGGTGGCGAGAAGTAAGAAGGCAACCATAATTCACTATTCACAATTCAGCATTTTTCTTCCACAGCCCCACCTACTAACCTAGCCTATCTCATTCCGCTTGTCAAGGGACACAGTGTCCGCCATCATCCGCGGAGGCTTGCCTTTCGTAGCCTGGGCGTGCCGACATGGCGGGAGGAATCCGCCGCTGAGCTTGACTCGCAGGTTGATTGGCAGTGTAATTGAGCCATGCTGGTCGCTAGCTTGAGCATACCTGGGAGGCCACCGCGGGTGAGCCGTACGCGTTAGGGTGAGAGGTGGGGCGTGAATCCTCGCAAATTGCTCAAGAAGGCGCTGTCGTCTCCCGCCAATCTCCGCTTCGAGGAGGCCTGCGCTCTCGCCCGTGCGTTTGGATTCCGTCTATCGCGGGTAGGCGGGAGTCACCACATCTTCGCTCATCAAAACGTTCGCGAGCTCGTGAACCTCCAGGAGGTGGAAGGAAAGGCCAGGCCGTACCAAGTCAAACAGTTGCTTGGCCTCGTCGAACGGTATAACCTGTCTCTAGGCGGTGAGGAATGAAAGACTACCACATCAACATTTTCTACAGCGAGGAAGACGGCGGCTACATTGCGGACATTCCGGATCTTCCTCACTGCGCCGCCTTCGGCGAGAGTCCGGAAGAGGCTCTCGCGGAGGTTCTCAGAGCCAAAGCCGTCTGGATGGAGGCTGCTAAGGCCGAAGGCAAGCCAGTTCCTCCACCTTCTTTTAAGCCCGTAATTTATCAGTTGCCCGAGGTTCCAGCCTAACCCCTCGCTCCACCGGACGCGCGTTGTCGCAACCCGGGCCTAGTCGAGGTGGATGCCAGCGGGCTCAAGGATACCCATCTCAAGTGGCCTGGCAAGGCGGGCAACTTCCAGCTACGCTTCGATTTCGAAAACCTGCTCAACAAGGTCAACCTGGTCGGCGTCGACCCCAACATCGCCGACGGGACATTCGCAAAATCGACCGGGCAGCAAATCCCGAGAAACATTCAGTTGGGCGCGAGGATTTCGTTCTAGCAACTGGAATCCCTGAGTGAACGTCATCGATGGCCCGCGGACCCTATCGGGTCCGCGGGCCGTCGTTTTTGTGTCTT
>JBAVYG010000071.1:0-26420 GCA_049698675.1 Terriglobia bacterium | reverse complement strand
ACGATAACCGGTGCGCTGATCTACACCTTCGATTTGAAGGAGCTTCACCCCTAGGTACATTCAGTCTTGATTTCCCGGCGGGCGCACGGCGCTCGGCGGCGTTGCGTTTGCCCTCTCAGCGGGCGTGGCATTTGCCCAAGGTCCTGTCAGGATCACCCTGGATGATGCCATTCGACTGGCGCTCCAGCACAACCATAACTTGCTGGCGGCGCGCACCACCATTGACCAGAACAAGGCAGAAGAAATTACCGCCAATTTGCGCCCCAACCCCTCAATCTTCAGCGATTGGGATTACCTGCCGTTGTTCTCGCCGAGCAACTTTACTGGTACTTACCTCCACGACTCGACGGAAGGCGACCTGGGCCTCAGCTACCTGATCGAACGCGGCAAGAAACGCCAGCACCGCCTTCAGGCCGCCAGGGACCAGACGGCAGTAACCACCTCGCTGGTAGCAGACAACGAGCGCACATTGACCTTTCAGGTGGCCACCCTGTTCGTCAACGTGCAGCTCGCCGAATCGACGTTGGACCTGGCCCAGGAAGACTTGAAAAGCTATCAGCGCACGGTTGACCTCAATGAATTGCGTTACAACAAAGGAGCGATCAGCGAAGATGACAACTTAAAGATTGAACTGCAGCTCCTCCAGTTCCAGAATGACGTTGCGCAGGCACAGCTCGCCAAGGTTCAGGCACTTTCTGATCTGCGCAATTTGCTGGGATATGAATCCGTGCCGGCAACCTACGATGTGGCGGGGATATTCGACTACAACCCGCTGCACGCCAACCTCGAGGATTTTCAATTGAAGGCTCTCCAAATTCGCCCCGACTATCGCGCCGCGCGGCAGAGCGTCACGGCGGCGAACAGTCAATATCTGCTGGCCAAGGCGGACGGAAAGCAGGATGTCACCGTGCAAGGGAACTACTCGCATGTCAACGGCATCAACGCCGTTTCTCTATATGCGAGCATCCCGCTTCCAATCTTCAACCGAAACCAGGGCGAGATCGCCCGCACGCGATTCGCCATTGCGCAATTCCAAGAGCAGGAGAAGGCGGCAAACAACCAAGTGATGACCGACGTGCGAGATGCCTACGAAAACCTCCAGACCAGCGACCAGATCGTGCGGCTCTACCGTTCGGGATATCTCGATCGGGCGAAGAAAGACCGCGACATCAGCGAATACGCTTACCAGCGGGGCGCCGTCAGCCTGCTCGATTTTCTGGATGCCGAGCGCAGCTATCGCGCCACGCAGCTCGCCTACCGCCAGGCGCTGGCCTCTTGGCTTCTGGCGGTGGAGCAGTTGCGTGAGGCAGTAGGCGCCAGAAACCTGCCATGACGAAACTCGAAAATCGAAGCTCGAAAATCGGCCCGAGTTTCGATTTTCGGATTTCGGTTTCTCCGGGGTTTCTGTGCGCTCTCTGGTAAGTCTTTTCCTTGCCCCAAAGGAGGCAATTAAGTGAAAAAACACGAAGTGCGGGGCTGGATCGAGGAAACCGGGGTTATTGCCGCGGTTCGCGTGTTCTCAGAGGAGGACGCCCTTTTTGCCGCCCAGGCGGTCGCGCAGGGCGGGATTCCCGTCGTCGAAATCACCTTAACCGTCCCCCAAGCCACCCAGGTCATCTCGCACCTGGTGAAGAACCATCCCCGCATGGTCGTGGGGGCGGGCGGTGTGAGGAAGGTGGCAACCGCGCGTCAGTGCCTTGATGCGGGAGCGCAGTTTTTGACCAGCGACGGACTTCATCCGGCAGTGGTCGAGTTCGCGGCGCAAGAGGAGATTGTGGCGATTCCGGGAGCACTGACCCCGACGGAAGTGATGGCCGCATGGCAGGCTAGGTCGGATTTCGTCAAGGTCGTTCCGTGCGCCCAGATTGGCGGTGAAACCTACATTGGATCCCTCCATCGGATGTTCCCTCACATTCCGCTGATCGCCTCAGGCGGTGTGAATCAACTGAACGCATCCAAATTCATCCTCGCTGGGGCCATAGCGCTCGGCGTAGGCCGTGAACTGATCCCTCCTGACGCGATCCACCGTCGCCAGCAGGACCGGATTGGCGAACTGGCCCGCCGATTCTTGGGCTTTGTGAAAAGTGGTCGGGACCATTTGGCCGCGCGCGCGGCAAGAAGAACTGCCCTCGGTGAAGAATAGCGAGCAGGATTCTCCGGGAATGTCGCAGGTCCGCGCTGCCCTTTCACACGACCTGCCAGCGAAGTCTTGCAGCCTGCAATAGTCAGTTCGACTTCGGACCGCGCTCCGGCGCCGCGAAGAAGTCCATTGCGGCTATTACGCCGCGGTTGTGATTCTACTTCCAGCGGGCGCCGTGTTCCTCCAGTGCAATCCGCACCAGCTGGCTGCGCGTCCTCACACCTGTTTTCTCGAACAGTTGTTGGAGAGCAGCTTTCACCGAACTCTCCGAGATGTCGAGACGCGCACCAATTTCCTTATTGCTGAGTCCCTCAAACACCCCGTGCAACACCTGAGTCTCCCGTTCCGTAAACGGTTTGGTCTGGTCCGCCCCTTGCGGGTGTTTTGACACCCTAACCAAGGACTGAATCGCATTTTCATCCAGCCAGGTTTCTCCTGCCATGACCTTGCGAATGGCCTGCTTGAGCAGCGCTGGCGAACTGTGCTTTGGAAAAATTCCCCCCACACCCAGGCCGAGCGCCTGTACGGATTCAGCATCACTCATCCCTGCGGTGACCATGAGGAATCGTCCCTCAAAGCCCGCCTGCCGGGCTTGGGTAATGAACTCGAAGCCGCGCTCTTTCCCGAGGTCATAGTCCAGCAAGACAAGATCAATGGGCTTCCGGCGCAACACATCGGTGGCTTCACCCACCGATGCGCAAAGAGCTGCCATCACCAAATCAGGCTCGCCCGCCAGCAGCCGGCTGAGGCCCTCTCGAAAGAGAGCGTGATCGTCCAGTAAGAGAATCCTGATTTTATCCATTCGTTTCTTGCGCTCTTTCCTCGTCCCGCCGGTCTGCGAAGGGCACGAGGTCCAAAGCGAAGCAGCACCCGGCGGGTTCTGGTTCGTACCGTAGGTCACCGTTAAATGTCCTTACAAAAGCCCGCGAGAGGTACAAGCCCAGCCCGGTGGCTTCCGCCCCTTCCTGGAACGGTTGAAACAGACGTTCAGGGTTGGGAATGCCGTGACCGGTATCGCGGACTCGCACCACGACCCGCTCACCTTCTACGCACGCGCTGACTCTGAACTCCTTCCGCTCCTGGTCCTCCATGGCACGCTGGCTGTTCTTGGTCAGGTTCAGGAGCACCTGCAAAAGATTATGGCGCTCCGCCCACACCCGGGGCAGGGTTTTGGGCACGTGCCAGCGAACGAGCACACCCGACTCTCGCAACGAAGGCTCGGTCACAATGCGCAATTCGTCAAGCACCGAGCCAAGGTCCACAGGAGCCAGCTCCTCGCTTCCCGCGCTTTGCCGAAGCTCAAGCGTTGCGATTCTCCCCAGACCTTCCACTAGATTCCCCAGGGCGCGGAAGTCCTCGCTTTGTGCCAGCTCGGGATCGCGTGAAAGGTTTTCGCAGACCACGGAGATGGCGCCGCATACGTTGCGGATTTCGTGCGATACGGCTCCGACGGCCAAGCGTGACGCGAGCAGGAGGTGATGGAGGCTGGATTCCTCCTTGTCGCGAAGATCCTCGGAGCTATCGACGAGCATGGCCGCCAACCTTGGCCCAGCGCTTGTCTTGTAAGTGGAAAACCAAACGTCGGCGAGAAACACATCCCCATCTCGACGCCGGCCACTGCACTGCATCGCGGTACGGAAGCTGGGCGTGGATTCGTCGGCTGGCGGGACTCTGGCCAAGGGCGGTAGAAAGTCCTTGATGGGTTCGCCCGGCAAGGTCTCAGGCTCAAAGCCCAGCAAGCGATGGGCGGCCTGATTGGCCATCAGGATTCTGCCGGCAGAATCTACAGTCAGGATAGCTGCGGGGCTGCTTTCGATGAGTGCTTTCAACTGCTGTTCAGCGTCGCGCCGCAACAGAGCCTCTTGCTCAACCTCTCGCACGTGCTGCGCCGTGAGTCGCCGGTTTTTGGCGGATTCATGAGCGAAGAGCGCAGTGCCAAAGTAGGCAGCGAACATGAAGATGTCGCGGGGAACCCCTGCTGCGGGATCCCACGTAGCCCAGAAGGGGGCAAAGCGCTCGGCCAGAAAGGTACACAATCCTCCCAATATGGCGAGTTGCCAGCGCGGCAGGCAGCTCCCCACGATCAGCATGGGGAAAAGATATAGAAACCCGAAAGAGACGTTCAGTTCGACACGCCAATCGATCAGGGCCACGATCAAAATCATCATCGCGGCGGCGAAGAGAAGTTTGGTGCGACTTAACTGTTGGAAGAATGAAAGCATTTCGCTACCGCCCGCTTATGACCCGATAACGGTCTTCTTGTCCAATTGTCCAAAGCAACCGACTCTCAACCCATCAATTCTACCAGAAGCCTCACCCCTGATCGCACATGATGGCCAAAAGATAGCCTCGTTCTGGCCGGAAGATAGCGTCCAACAAACAAGTTGGTGAGTAAGATGGCGTGGTCGCTGCCTGCCAGACGGGTCTGGGTGCCGACCCGGGTGACGCGCAGCCTCGTCGGAAGATACAGAATGCCAAGGCGGCGGGGAGTTCTGTGCCTCAGTTGCGCAATGGCCGCGCCTTGAGATTGCAGTCACAGGCCGGGAGGAGATTCGATCCGGATGGCTAAATTCTTACGTGTTGTACAGATTCTGGTTTCGGTTCTGGTGCTCTGTGCGGCGTTGCTGCCGCTCGAGGTGGGCGCGCAAAACACCACCCACGCGCTTTCGAGGGATGCTGCGATGAGATTGCTGATGGGGGGCGTGTCTGCCCACCGCGTGGGCCAGATGGCACGTGAACGAGGAATCGACTTTGAGGGAGCGGCAGGGGTGGGAAGCCAATTGCGTCAAGCTGGCGCGACGGAGGAACTGCCTGCCACGCTTCAGGAACCTGCGCCCAAGCTTGCGCAGATTGTGGTGGAGACCTCGCCCAACGCGCAGGTTTATCTCGACCACACTCTCGATGGTCGGGCGGGCCCCGAGGGTCGGCTGGCGATCGAGAACGTAGAGTCTGGTGCTTACGTGTTGCGGGCTTCAGGGCCGGGGAAAGGGGACGATGCGCGGACCGCCACAGTCGCTGCCGGAGCGGAGACGCCTGTCAACGTAGTGCCTATTGATATACCTGGTGCCGGCACAGTGCGGGAGAATCCGAAAGACGGACTCAAATATATCTGGATCCCGCCGGGGACGTTCATGATGGGCTGCTCGCCGGGAGACAACGAGTGCTCGGACGAGGAGAAGCCCGCTCACCAGGTGACGATCAGTAAGGGCTTCTGGATGGGGCAGACGGACGTGACGGTGGGCGCTTACAAACGCTTTGTAAAGGCTGCAAGGCGGAAGATGCCACCAGTTCCGGACTTTAACGGGCGCTGGGCGGCTGACGCCATGCCGATTGTGAATGTGACTTGGGACGAGGCGCACGATTTCTGCGGTTGGGCGGGAGGGCGCCTGCCCAGCGAGGCGGAGTGGGAATACGCGGCGCGCGCCGGCAGCGCAGAGGCGCGTTACGGCAAGATTGACGAGATCACATGGTATCGCAATAACAGCGGGAACCAAACGCACGAGGTGGCTGGAAAGCGCCCCAATAGTTTCGGGCTGTTCGATGTGCTGGGGAACGCGTCGAATTGGGTGAACGACTGGTACGATAAGGACTACTATCAGCATAGCCCGTCTCAAGACCCTTCCGGGCCCACGAGTGGTCAGGAGCGCGTGGTGCGTGGCGGGTCCTGGGTCAACGATCCCGGAGACGCCCGCGTTTCGGGCCGCGACAGGAGCATGCCCAGCGCCAGGAGCAACGGTGACGGGGTTCGGTGTGCGTGGGAAGCGGATAGTCCTTGATGCTTTTCCTCCGACATATGGTCGGGGGAGGAGCCGAGGTTGCTGGCCACGTCGCCGTCAGCAAGTATGACGATCACCTCCCCCTGTAGCGTCAGGAGGGAATGTGCCAGTGCCAGGGGGCGACCCTGGCACGCCGGACGATGTGCGACTGGATGCCGCGGGTGGCGCAGGCATCGTTTTGAAGCTGTGAATTTATCCCCCATGTTGTGATTTAGCGCTGGAGAAGTGGAATTGGGAGTGCTGCCCTTTACGGTGAAGCGGCGGGAGTGGGTGAAGAGCCGCTCGCAAGTGCCACGCAGAGGCAGGTGGTTGCGCATGAGAACGGAAGAGCAGCAAGCGCCAGAGGGGATCAACAAGCAACTGAGATTGAAGCGGGTGAACCGGCAGCAGATCATCTTGCGCGCCGTGGATGTGGAGAAGTTGATCGAGGCGGACCATCCGGCGCGGGCGATTTGGGAGTTGGTGGGCCGGCTCGACCTGAGCGCGTTGCGGGCGGAGATCGAGGTGGTGGAAGGCGAGGCGGGCCGGCCGGCGTACGATCCGCGGTTGCTGATCAGCCTGTGGATTTACGCCTACAGTGAAGGGGTGAGTTCGGCGCGCGAAGTGGCGCGGCGTTGCGAGTATCACCCCGCCTACCAGTGGCTGACGGGATGCGAGGCGGTGAATCATCACAGCTTGTCGGATTTCCGGGTGGAGCATCGGGGGGCGCTGGATGAGCTGTTCGCGCAAGTGTTGGGGGTGCTAAGTTGCGAGGGCTTGATCACGCTGGAGCGGGTGATGCAGGACGGGACGAAAGTGAAAGCGCAGGCGAGCGGGAAGTCGTTCCGGCGTGAGAAGACCTTGCGCGATCACCTCGAGCAGGCGCGGCAGCGGGTGCGCGCCGCGCGCGAGAAGGTGGAGCGATTGGAGCAAGCCTTGGAAGAGATGCAGAAGGTGCAGGCGGCGGAGCCGGGAAGGAAGTCGCGAGCCGAACGGCGGGTGAGCGAAAGCGACCCGGAAGCGCGCTTCATGAAGCAGTCCGGGGGCGGTTACGCGCCCAGCCACAACCTGCAGCTCTCAACCGACGCGACGCACACGCTCATCGTGGGGGTGAGCGTGACGCAAGCGGCGAACGACGAGGGACAACTGTCCCCCGCGCTGGAAGAGGTGAAACACAACCTGGGACGGCTTCCGCAACAGGTGGTGGCCGACGCGGGGTACACTACGCGGGAGGCGATTCTGGAGATGGCGGAGCGTCAAGTGGACTTCATCGGTGGGAGGGTGGAAGCCGGCGGGCGGAGTCGGCCTCGGCCCGGGATCGACCCGGCTTTTCGTGCCGCGGCCTTTGGCTATGAGGCCGAGCGCGACACCTACCGCTGCCCGACGGGAAAGGAACTGCTGCGACGAGGTATCCAACGGAGGCGCGTGGGTGTGCTGCACCACGTCTACCAAGCGCAGGCGGGTGAGTGCCGCAGTTGTGCTTTTCGGGAGAAGTGTTGTGGGGGAGCCGCCGCCCGCAGGATCTTGCGCGCGCAGGATGTGCCGGTCGTGGCAGCCTTCGTGGCGAAGATGCGGACCGAGGCGGCCAAAGCGATTTATCGGCTGCGCGGAGCCGTGGCGGAATTTCCCAACGCTTGGCTGAAAGCCAAGATCGGGCTGCGGCAATTTCGCCTGCGGGGTTTGAAGAAGGTGCGCTGTGAGGCGCTCTGGGCTTGCCTGGCCTACAACTGTTCGCAGTGGGTGCGTCTGCGCTGGAAAGCAAGACTGGCAGAGGCACAAAGCTGAGATAGAAAGCCTCCCACGGCTCAAGGCTCCGGCGGAAACTAAGAAGGTGACTCTATGCGACCGCCATAATTGTCCCGGGCGGTCATTGCTCGGCGAAGCAAGGTGAAACCCTCACGAAAACCCAGATGCTCGTTTCCGCCAATTCTTTCACAGCTTCAAACCGATGTCTGCGCTACCCGCGAATCTTAACTTATTGCCTGGTCCAAAATCCGGGGTCCACTATAGGGGATTCGGTTGAGGGCTGTCGCTTGTCAACAGTTGGCGGCGAGATATCAATTCTCAATTGCCGGCATTCAAATGCGGGCCGGAAGAACCAGCTATTTTCGCTGGTCAGGTGGCGCAGGAAGCGAGAGAGCTTTCCTCTCCTCTTTTGTCTCGACATTGAAGAGCTTGAAATCCGAATAGCGATGCCAGTTGCGATAAATTCGGCCTCTCCAGTCCACGGTGACACTAACTTCTTGCGGGAGCCAGAACGCGGTGGCAACTTCCTTGAAGGAAACCTCCTTGAAGTGAATCTCTGTAGTCTGTCTCTGCAATCTGACTTTGGATTGAAGAGCTAGAAGATCGGTACGGAGGCGGACGATCTGAAAGTTTGTGGGATCGATCCACGCCAATCCCTGAAGCAGAATCAACGCAAAGCCCTCATCGGTGCTGAAGCATTCTTCCGTCCGAGCCCTTTGGGGGTTTTGAGCAAAGGCAATGACGTGCAGGTCTTTTCCGTCGAGGGATTGGCGTCCCAGGTAACGGAAGCCCGCGCCGTCCTGATAGGCAGGATGAAAGAGCAGGGAAACAGAGGCGAAACCCGCCGTGAGCATCAGGCCCTGATCGCTGCCGTGCAGCGCCGCATTAGCGCCCTGCGCCGTAGCGCGATGTTCCTCAATCCCCAAGCCCCACTTCTCGGTGGGGGCCAGGAGCAGGTACCGGAAATCCTGATCGAGCGCGCGCGCGACCTTCCCGTCCTTGCCAAGCCGCTCCTGGTGGATTTGCTCGAGTGACACGGTGTTAGGGAAGTTCTTAAAGAAGGATTCGACCCCCTCGCCCGCTTTTTTAAGAACAACCTCGAGCTCATCCTGGTCCGAGGCCATACGTATCCCTTTCAACTCTGGCATGTCCGTCACCAGATCCTGAGGCGATTCGGTAAGCACCGACTTCACCTTGTCATAGCCTTCCAAGCTCAGGCGCTCCTTAACCTGGACGTACAGCGTGCGAGCCTCGTAGGGAAGAGTCTTCAGGTGGTGGCCGGCAATGTATTGATCCATCTCGCGTCCGGCCTCGACATTGTCACCTTCCTCCAGCAGAGCGCGAACCCGCAGAAGCCGCGCTTCGTCACTAGCTCCAGCATGGATCGCTCTTTCAAGATACCGGTCGGCGGCTTCCCAATTCTTCTGCGAGATCTGGACGCGACCCATCTCCTGAAGCGCCAGGATACTGTTAGGATCGATCTCCAGAGCCTTCTGAAAGAAGCCCGCCGCTCTGCTGGCCTCGCCCCGCCATTCCTCCAGCACGCCCGCAATCAAGGCCGGTTCAGGGCGCTTCGAGGTGGCGGCATCGTTGAGTTTCGTAACTTCCTCAAGCTGTCGGTTTGCGCCTGCCCAGCTTCCGGATTGGAGCAGCGCCAAGGTCAGAAGCAGGCGGCATTCCACGCATCTCGGCGCCCCCCCGACACCCTTGGAAAGCAGCGGAACCGCGCGCACCGCATCGTGGCGGTCGATCAGCTCCTCACATCCGCGGGCGAATTCCTTTTCCTTGCGGGCGGCTTCAGCTCCGGGACCCTTCGCGGCATCCTGCCGCAGCCGCGGCGCCAGCGTGTCCACCAGCGTCGCCATGGAAAGCTGGTCCGGATTCTCAGTCAATTCTCGCAAGACTAGATCGATGCCACTTGTCTTGTCGCGGGCTCCGAATTCGACCGTCGCATGCGCCTCGGCGTAACCGGACCGGGTGGCGACCAGGTTGACAGTGAGGCTTTTGTACATGTCCGCATTGAGTGTGAAAACGGTCTGGAACTCACCTTGGAGGTTGGTTTTCAGCGCTCGCACGGAGTCCATGCCGGTACCGGCGTCGACGCGAACTGCGACGCCCCCGAGCGGGTCTCCTCTCATGTCTGTCGTCCGGCCGAATATGACCCAGTTATGCACAATGTCCGCCGCGTCCACCGCATGCGATATCTCACCCGGCATTTGCTGTGCCCAGGCTACGAGGGGAAAAAGAATCAAGAAGAAGAGGCTGTTTCTAACGCTCACTGAGGTACCTCCGGCGCTGCCCGCGCAGGCTCGCTCGCAAGGGGACTGTGCTCCCTTCCAAGGATACCACCGCCAGAACAGCGATGCAAAACGCCTGCGTCGCGATACGGATGGCGCATTGCTCCACTGAGGAGGGGAGAACAGCATCGCTAGCCTTCAACGCTTGCCACTGTCAATCGAACCATAGGCTGGGCGTGCAGCCCGCCACTTGAAACCCAATCGATATGTTACCCATGCTACAATTATGATACGGATTCGGGGCGCGAGGTCCAAGGCTCGAGGCCCGTCGCCTCGATATTTTTTCTCCGGGAAGACTGCTCAAGATGAAGCAAATCCTTTTGACCAATGACGACGGGATCCAGGCGGCGGGGCTGAAGTCTTTGGAAGAGAGCTTGGCGTCGATAGGCGAAGTCACCGTGGTAGCGCCGGACAGGGAGATGAGCGGCGCCAGCCAGTCCATCAGCGTGCACGCGCCGCTGCGCGTTCGTCAGCTTGATGAGCGGCATTACGCTGTTTCAGGTACGCCCGCTGACACTGTCATTATCGGCCTCTACCACCTCCTTGCGCAGAAACCCGATCTTGTGGTTTCCGGCATCAACCCGGGCGGCAACCTGGGGGAAAGCGTGATTTACTCGGGTACCGTGGCGGCAGCCATGGAGGCGGTCCTGCACGGTGTGCCGTCGTTCGCAATATCCCTGGCTACGCGCAAGCACCTGGATTTTTCCAGCGCCGCCGCATTCGCCGCCCAACTGGCTGCAAAGGTCCTGGAGGAAGGCTTGCCCGAAGGCGTGATGCTTAACGTGAACGTCCCGCGCGGCGAAGTGCACGGCGTCCGGTTGACGCGCCAAAGCCAGAAGATTTCGCAGAACTTGGTGCTGGAAAAGAAGGACCCGCGCGGTCGCCCCTATTATTGGCTTGATGAAACAGTGGAACTTAGTGAGGTTGAGCCGGATTCCGACTATGCCGCCATCCTCGCCCACGAGGTTTCCGTTACCCCCCTGCACGTTGACCGCACACATTACCCCAGCCTCAATCACCTTTCCCGCTGGCTGCCGGCCCTTCAGGTGACCGTGGGCAGGTAGCGAGGGGCTGTTTTTTTGACAACAGCAACCCTGGGGAAATAGAATTAGTATCTTACGGGGATTTCGAGACATCAACTCAAGAGATGGATGTTTGCTGCAACGCGTCATCTGAACGTCGCTCAGGTCTGGAAACTCTGTTGGGGCTTGCTCCATGGCCCAGATTTTTCATCGCAGCACCAATACAATTTCGCGGGTGAGTATCTATGGGGCGGTATTTATCGCCGCCGCTCTCGGCTACCTTGGGTGGGCCATCACCCAATCACCCTACTTCACCGACGTCAACGTTGCCCGGCAACAACCGGTGCCTTTCAGCCACAAACATCACGTGACCGATGACGGGATTGATTGCCGCTACTGTCACGCCTCCGTTGAAAAATCATCCTTCGCCGGCATTCCCTCAACCCATATCTGCATGAGCTGTCATTCGAAGCTATGGGTTAACAGCCCGATGCTGGAACCCGTGCGCATGAGTTACCAGACCGACAAGTCGCTGGAGTGGACGCGAGTCAACGCGCTTCCCGACTTTGCGTATTTTGACCACAGTATTCACATCCATAAGGGCGTTGGGTGTACCACGTGCCATGGCCCGGTTGGAGACATGCCTCTCACCTGGCGAGCCAACACGCTTTACATGCGCTGGTGTCTTGATTGCCATAAACACCCGGAGCGTTACGTCAGGCGACGCGAGGATGTTTTCAAGGCCGATTACAAACCACCCCAAGACCAGCTCGCCCTGGGGCGACAACTGGTGAAGGAATACAAGATTAAGGATGCGAGGCAACTGACCGACTGTTACACATGCCACAGGTAAGCTGCAAGGGCGGAAAAAGTTAATGGCCGATAGAGAGAACACAATGCGGGCTCACGATCTGGTCAAGCGCGCAGCGCCGGTCCCGCGCGCGGCGGGACCGGCACCTGCCGCCTCTTCTCCCGCGACTGCGGGAGCAGGGCAGGCTCTAAAGGGCGGCGCTACATCCGCCGACAATGACGCCAAGAAGCGGTTTTGGCGCGGCCTGGACGAGTTGGCGGAGACTCAGGAGTACAAGAACTTCCTTCGTCATGAGTACGCGCACGGGGCCGTCCACGAAGTCAACACCCTCGGACGCCGCGAGGTTCTCAAGCTCATGGCCGCGTCCGCTGCCTTTGCGGGCCTGACCGTGTGCACGAAACTCCCAACCGAAAAAATCGTCCCTTACGCTCAACAGGCGCCTGAGGAATTCATTCCGGGCAAGCCGTTGTTCTACGCTACCGCTATGCCTTTCGGTGGTGTGGGCACGGGACTGCTGGTGGAAAGCCACATGGGCCGCCCAACGAAGGTCGAGGGGAATCCCGGGCATCCCGCCAGCCTTGGGGCCGCCGATGTCTTTGCGCAAGCCTCAGTACTCGATCTCTACGATCCGGATCGCTCGCAGGTGGCCGTCCGCAACGGCCGGATTGGGAGTTGGAGCGCCTTCCTCACGGCGGTGGAGGAGCTCCGCTTGCAGCTCGCTGCCAACAAGGGAGCAGGGTTCCGGCTGTTGACGGAGACTGTCACTTCGCCGGCGCTCGCCGACCAAATTCATGTTCTTCTGACTCAATTCCCATCCGCCAAATGGCACCAGTTTGAGCCCTGCGGACGCGACGCCGCGCGCGAAGGCTCACGCTTGGCTTTCGGTGAGTACGTCAGCACGGTCTATAGATTTGACCGGGCAGACGTAGTCCTTTCTCTCGATTCCGACTTCCTCTGCTCAGGACCCGGCAGTCTACGTTACGCACATGACTTTGCCGGCAAGCGACGGATTTCCGACCCCCAACCGACGATGAACCGGCTGTACGTTGTGGAGAGCACCCCGTCGGCTACCGGAGCCATGGCAGACCATCGGCTGCCCCTGCGCGCTTCAGACGTGGAAGCTTTTGCCTGCGTGGTTGCGGAAGGGCTGGGAGTTAAAGCGCTGGTGGGAGCACAAGCAAGCTTTCCGAATCTTCCGTCCGATTGGATCGGCGCGCTCGTCCGTGATCTTCAGAATCACCGCGGGGCGAGTTTGGTGGTCGCAGGCGATCAGCAGCCACCCGTGGTGCACGCGCTGGCGCACGCCATGAATGAAGCGCTGGGGAACGTGGGCAAGACCGTTTACTACACGGCGCCCATCGAGGCAAACCCGGTCAATCAACTCCAATCCCTGCGCGAGCTGGTTTCAGAGATCGAAGCCGGCCAAGTCGATGTGCTGTTGATGCTGGGCGGCAACCCGGTTTTCACCGCCCCTGCGGACATGCAGTTTCGAGAGAAGCTTCTCCAGGTTGGCCTGCGAATCCATCTCGGGCAGCACGAAGACGAGACCGCTGAACTCTGCCATTGGCACATCCCCGAAACGCATTATCTCGAGTCGTGGGGCGATGTCCGGGCTTTCGACGGGACCGTAAGTATCATCCAGCCGCTCATTGCCCCGCTCTACGAGGGCAAAACCGCCCACGAACTGCTTTCGGTGCTCCTGGGGCAGGCAGGACAGGTACCTCACAGCGTCGTGCAGGACTACTGGAAGGGCGAGAAGCCTGCGCCGAATTTTGAAGCGACCTGGAAATCCTGGCTCAACGAGGGAGTGGTTGCCGGGACGGCTTTGCCTCCCAAGCCAGTGAAGCTGGTGCCCGATTTCCGCGCACGGCTCTCTCAGAACGCGGCCGCCGGCCACAATCAGAGCGGCGGCCTTGAAATCATCTTCCGACCTGACCCCGCAATTTGGGACGGGCAGTTTGCTAACAATGGCTGGCTCCAGGAATTGCCGAAGCCGCTGAGCAAGCTCACCTGGGATAACGCCGCCATGCTCAGCCTGGCCACCGCGGAGCGCCTTGGGGTGAAGAACGGGGAGGTGGTGAAACTCCGCTTCGATGGTCGCGAGGTTCAAGCCCCTATCTGGGTCATGCCGGGTCACGCGGATGAGTCTGTCACGGTGCACCTGGGCTACGGGCGAAGGCGGGCGGGTAAGGTGGGCTCGGGGATCGGGTTCAACGCGTACGCGATTCGCCCCTCGAGCGCGCCATGGTTTGGCTCCGGGCTTGGAATCGCGAAGACGGGCGACGTGTACAGTCTGGCGACCACGCAGCATCACCACATCATCACCGGCCAGAACCAGAAGAAAGAAGAAGAGGAAAGCGTTGCGGCGGCCCGGCGAGACCTTGTCAGGGTTGCCGCAATCGAGGAGTTTCGCAAGAACCCGGATTTTGCCAAGGACCCGGAGGAACAGACCACGCATGCCCCCTCGCTTTATCCCGGCTTTAAAGACGAGGGATACTCCTGGGGCATGGCGATCGATCTGAATAGCTGCACAGGCTGCAACGCCTGTGTGGTGGCATGCCAGTCTGAAAACAACATCCCGGTGGTCGGCAAGGACCAAGTGGCGCGGGGCCGCGAGATGCACTGGATCCGGGTGGACACTTACTTCCGCGGGGCTCTGGAGAATCCGGAGACTTACCACCAAATCGTAGTGTGCATGCAGTGCGAGAATGCTCCCTGTGAATCCGTTTGCCCGGTGGGCGCCACGGTCCATAGCCCCGAGGGCCTTAATGAAATGGTTTACAACCGCTGTGTGGGCACGCGGTATTGCTCCAACAACTGCCCCTACAAGGTAAGGCGCTTCAACTTCAAGCTCTTTCAGGATTGGACGACACCCAGTTTGGTCCCTATGCGGAATCCGAACGTGACGGTCCGGAGCCGGGGCGTGATGGAGAAATGCACCTACTGCGTTCAGCGCATCAACGCAAAAAAGATCGAGGCGGAAGAGCAGAACCGCGAGGTGCGCGATGGGGAGATTCTCACGGCCTGTCAGCAAACCTGCCCAACGCAGGCGATTGTTTTCGGAAACATCAAAGATCCGAGCAGCCGCGTATCCAAGCTGAGAGCGCAATCCAGAAACTACGCGCTGTTGACGGATTTGAACACGCGACCACGGACCACGTATTTGGCCAGGCTGCGAAACCCCAACCCGGAGATCAAGGAGTAATCGTTGAGGCCCGACGCACCAGACAAGACAGCCGCCGCTCAGCCGGCTAGTCCCTTTATTGGGCCCGGCCATTCCTACGCGTCGGTCACCGACAAGATCAGCTCCATTGTCTTGGTGGAAGGCACGAGGAAGGGCTGGTTGGCGGGGTTTGCCATCGCCTTTGCACTCTTCATGCTCTTCAACATGGCGGTGGCTTACCTGCTTTACATCGGCGTTGGCATCTGGGGAATCAACATCCCCATTGCCTGGGGATTTGCCATTGTCAATTTTGTTTGGTGGATCGGAATCGGTCACGCAGGGACGCTGATTTCAGCCTTCCTGCTGTTGATGCGCCAGGCTTGGCGGCAGTCTATCAACCGCTTTGCCGAGGCGATGACGCTGTTCGCCGTTGCCTGCGCGGGGATGTTCCCGCTCCTGCACATGGGCCGCCCGTGGCTGTTTTACTGGCTGGTGCCCTACCCCGACACGATGGGGGCCTGGCCGCAATTCCGCAGCCCGCTGGTTTGGGACGTCTTCGCGGTATCCACGTACGCAACTATTTCGCTCCTCTTCTGGTTTGTGGGGTTGATTCCCGATCTGGCCACGTTGCGCGATCGCGCCAAGCAGCGCCTGGCTAAAGTCGCCTATGGCGTGTTAGCCATGGGGTGGCGCGGCTCGGCTGTACACTGGCGCAATTATGAAATGGCTTCCTTGTTGCTCGCGGGGCTCGCCACGCCGCTGGTTGTCTCTGTCCACACGGTCGTGAGCTTTGATTTCGCCATTGCCATTGTACCCGGCTGGCACAGCACGATTTTCCCGCCCTATTTTGTTGCGGGCGCCATTTATTCGGGCTTTGCCATGGTGTTAACGCTGGCAATCCCGCTCCGATATTTTTACAAGCTCGAGGACTTCGTCACCGAACGCCATCTGGACAACATGGGGAAAATGCTGCTAGCGACGGGCTTGATCGTGGCCTACGGCTACGTGATGGAGACGTTTTCGGCCTTTTACAGTGGGAACCAGTACGACAGGTTCATGATCATGAATCGCATGACTGGCCCTTATGCTCCTGTCTACTGGATCCTCATCACGTGCAATATTGCCATCCCCCTGACACTTCTCTGGTCCTCTCGGATCCGGAAAAACGTGCTGGCGCTTTTTTTGATTTCGCTGGTAATTCAAACCGGGATGTGGCTGGAGCGCTTTGTCATCGTCGTAACCAGTTTGCATCGTGATTTCATGCCCTCTGCCTGGGGGATGTACTACCCGACGATATGGGACTGGGCGACTTTCATTGGAACGATCGGCCTGTTCTTCACCTTGTTCCTGCTTTTCATCCGGTACCTGCCGATGATTTCGATCTTCGAGATGCGGGAACTGGTGCACAAGACGAGGGATTGAATCATTGATTCATCGGGTCATTGATTCATTGAACGACATGAAGCGACACGCAATTTACGGCCTGTTGGCCGAATTCGAAAACTCGGAAGACCTGCTCAGTGCTACCCAGTGCGCGCGCGAAGCTGGATACCGCGGGTTGGATGCGTTCTCACCGTTTCCCATCGAGGGTTTGGCGGATGCGGTGGGTTTTCGCAGCACGCGCGTCCCGCTCCTCTGCCTGGTGGGAGGACTCATCGGATGTTTTGGGGGCTTCTTCCTTCAATACTGGCCGAACGTTATCGGCTATCCCCTGGACATCGGTGGCAAGCCTTACAATAGCTGGCCTAATTTCATCCCCATTACTTTTGAGCTGACGATTCTCTGCGCGGGTCTGGCGACTGTACTCGGAATGCTGGCGCTCAATGGATTGCCCACTCCCTATCATCCGGTCTTTAACGTCCCGCGCTTCGAGCTGGCCACGCGGAACCGGTTCTTCCTCTGCATCAAGGCGTGGGATCCGAAGTTCGATTTGCAGAAGACCAAGGAATTTTTGGCGACCCTGAAAGCCAAAGAGGTTTCAGAGATTGAGTCCTAAAACGAGTCAAGAAACAGCCCTCTCCCTTGGGGAGAGGGTGGCGAGCGTAGTGAGCCGGGTGAGGGGTTGCTTGCAGGGCACCCTGAACCCTCCGCGCCGTGCAACTAACCCCTCACCCGGCCCGCGCCGGCTTGTGAAAACGCCGGTCGCGGTCCACCCTCTCCCCAGGGCTGAGGGCGAAGACCCAATTTTTGGTTCACAGCGGATGACAATCTTAGCGGCGGCCTTGCGCTGGGTTTGTGTCGGGCTCTGCGGATTGTTCCTGTTCGGGTGCCGGCTGGACATGCACGTCCAACCCAAGTACAAGCCGCTCGACCCCAGCACCTTCTTTGACGACGGCAGATCCGCGCGGCCGGAAGTTCCAGGCACCGTGGCGCACGGGCATTTACGCGCCGACGAACTCCTATATGCAGGGAAGTTGAATGGGGAGCCGGCTGACGTCTTCCCATTCCCCATCACGCGTGAGGTCCTGGATCGCGGCCGCGAGCGCTACAACATTTACTGCTCGCCCTGTCACGACTACACGGGCAGTGGACGGGGGATGGTCGTCCAAAGAGGTTTCCCGCCTCCGCCTTCTTATCACCTTGAGCGATTGGTGAAGGCCCCGGCGGGGCATTTCTTTGAGGTCATTAGCAACGGTTATGGGGCCATGTACAGTTACGCGTCGCGGGTGACTCCGGAGGATCGTTGGGCCATCGTCGCTTACATTCGGTCCCTCCAGTTGAGCCAGCATGCGACGCTGGAGGATGTGCCACCACAAGAAAGGGAGCATTTGACGGAACAGGCTAAATGAATTCGACGGAATCCATCCAAACTGGTCTGGACCGCTTCCAGAGGGGTTCGCTGGTCGTCGGCCTGCTGGCCCTGACGCTCTGTTTCGCCGGGGCATCCCACAGCCCTGTGCAGTTCTTCCGCTCCTACCTCCTGGCGTTTGTGTTCTGGGTCGGGGTGGCGCTGGGGTGCACCGCCATCTTGATGTTGCACCACATGGTGGGTGGGAGGTGGGGCTTTCTGCTGCGCCGCCTGCTCGAATCGGGAACACGAACATTCTATTTGATGGCCGTTTTGGCGCTGCCTCTACTGTTCGGCCTGCGCCTCCTTTACAGTTGGGCGGACCCGGAGAAAGTCAAGCTGGACCCCATCCTGCAATACAAGCAGCCTTACTTGAACGTTCCGTTTTTCATTCTCCGGACGGTGATTTACTTTATCGCTTGGATCGCCCTGGCCTACTTCCTCAACAAGTGGTCCCGGGAGCAGGACGAGACCGCGAACCCCCACTTGGCGAAGCGCCTCCAGAACCTCAGCGGGCCCGGGCTGGTCATTTACGGGCTGACCGTTACCTTCGCGTCGGTTGACTGGGTGATGTCGCTCGAACCCCGGTGGTTCTCGACGATTTATGGAATGATCTTCATGGTCACGCAAGCGTTGGCGGCGATGTCCATCGTGACCATTGCCGTCATCCTGCTTTCAACTCAGAAACCTCTCTCTGACCTTGTTTCCAAGCGGGTCCTGAATGACTATGGGAACCTGCTCCTGACCTTCACCATGCTCTGGGCTTATCTCTCTTTCTCACAGTACCTCATCATCTGGTCGGGGAACTTGCAGGAAGAGATTCCCTGGTACGTGAGCCGCGCCTCGGGTGGATGGGCCTGGGTGGCGATAGCGCTCATCGTCTTTCACTTTGCCGTACCCTTTCTTCTGCTCTTATCCCGCTTTGTAACACGCAGGACGCTTTGGCTGGGAGCTGTGACTGCAATTCAGATGGTCATGAGCGTGATTGATATCTTCTGGCTCACGGTGCCTGCCTACGAGCGGTCAGGTCCCCAGTTTCACTGGATGGACTGGGCGGCGTTTCTCGGCATCGGCGGCGTCTGGATTTGGCGATTCACCGCAGGTCTGAAAGGCAGGCCGCTGCTGCCACTTCACGATCCCCAAATGGAGGGCATAGGTCACCATGCGTAGCACGGACGGCACGGGCATCCTGCTCGTGAGCAGTGAAGGGAGGGCATAGGTCATCATGGATGGGAACAGTGGGCCTGGCGACCAGCCCAGGCGCGGCCACGAAACAAGCGATGCCAATATCCGCAACCTGATTATTTCTGGTGTCTTGTTGTGTTGTCTGGTCATCGCAGGTCTCCTCGTCAGTGGAGCTGTGTTCCATTACTTTGTTGGGCATCAGGGGTTAGGTCCTCCGGCGTCACCATTCGAGAATGTTCGGATGTTGCCACCCGAGCCGCGCCTGCAAGTTTCGGCGCCGAAGGACCTCAAGCAGTACAAGGCGGCGCAGGGAGAAATCCTGAATAGCTACGGCTGGGTCGATCAGAAAGCTGGTATTGTGAGGATTCCGATTGACCGGGCGATGGATATCCTGGTTCAGAAGGGTTTGCCGGTTCGCGGTGCGGCTCCCGTGAAGCAAGGCATCCTGAAAACTTCTGAGCTGAAGTCTGGCCAAAGGGCAGGAAAAGCTGCACGGGACCAAACGGCGATGGGCTCCAGCAGGCTGCGGAAAGACGTTTCACTGCTGTCATTCTGAGCGAAGCGAAGAATCTCGCCCCGCGCATTTTCATGAACATACGAGATTCTTCGTCGGCCCGCAGGGCGGGACTCCTCAGAATGACAGCGCCTATTAGTTTTTCCGCAGCCTGCTAGACCTGAAGAGGCTGGGGAATGAACCGGATGGCATCCGCTAACATCTTATTAATAGAGTGCAACAGAGTCCTGTGGTGGAGAGGCGAAGGAATGAATTTGATGGCGACCGCTGATCGCCGGAGAAGGTTTCGGTTCGACGTGCAAGGCAAGGGGCATGGCTTTGCCTTGCGGAGGTGGATGGTTCTGGTTTTAGGGGTTCTTGCCATCGGCGGAGCATCCGGCGCCCGCGCGGACAATTCGAAGATTCTTCCGCCGCTCCTTCAAGGAATAGGGATCGACCAAAGGCTGAATGAACAGGTCCCTCTCGATTTGCAGTTTCGGGACGAGGCAGGCAAGACGGTGACGCTGGGCGATTACTTCGGCAAGAAGCCGGTCATCCTCTCCCTGGTTTATTTCGGTTGTCCCATGCTTTGCACCATGGCTGAGAATGGCTTGCTGCACAGCTTGCAGGAAGTCAAGTTCAGCGTGGGAGACCAGTTTGAGGTTTTAACGGTGAGCTTCGACCCGAACGACAACGCTGAACTTGCCGCAGCCAAGAAGGCGGTTTACGTTGGTCTTTACGGGCGCAAGGGAGCCGATCGTGGCTGGCACTTTCTTACCGGAGATGAAGCCTCGATCCAGCAACTCACCAGGGCAGTGGGGTTCCGGTACAAATACGACGCGCAGGCCAAACAGTACGTTCATGCCACGGGGATCATGGTGCTTACCCCCAAAGGAAAGATCGCCCGGTACTTCTACGGGATTTACTATCCTTCGCGCGACCTGCGCCTGGGCTTGGTCGAGGCGTCCGCGAACAAGATTGGCTCGCCGGTTGATGAAGTGCTGTTGTTTTGCTGCCGGTACGATCCCGCTACCGGCAAGTACGGCATGATTATTTCGCGCCTTTTGCAGATGGCAGGGCTGATTACAGTCCTTTGCATTGGAGGGCTGATACTGGCGCTCTCCAGGAGCCGTCCGGCGGTCGGAGGCCTGTGACGTTGGCTATCCGATTTGAGGGGACGGCAAGCCGTCCCCCTACAAGTCGTAGGGGTAGGGCTTGCCCTACCCATGGGACGTGAAGGGCGCTTTCACTTTTGACCTTTGACTCTCGACTTTTGACTGTCGACTTGTTTGACTCGCACGACGGCATGTGACTAGACAGAATGTGGCAAGGGTTCCCAATACGGCCTGAGCAAGCCTCCACTATCGCGCGTGGAGTCGATCACCTTTACTATTTCCTGACCGCGGTCGATTTGTTTTTCACCGCCCTCATCTTTCTGACCGTATTCTATTTCGCCATCAAATACCGGCGCCGGTCCGAAAAAGAAAAGGCCACCCAGGTCGAAGGGAGCCTCCCGCTCGAAGTGCTCTGGACTTTCATTCCGCTGGTCTTTGTTGTGGTGATCTTCCTTTGGGGTACGAATCTCTACATCCGAAACTCCCGCCCGCCCGAAGCGTCCATGGAGATTTTTGTCATCGGGAAGCAATGGATGTGGAAGCTTCAGCACCCCGAAGGCCCGACGGAAATCAATGAGCTGCACGTGCCTGTCGACCGCCCCATCAAGTTGACCATGACCTCCGAGGACGTCATTCACAATTTCTATGTCCCCGCCTTCCGGGTTCAGAAAGACGTGGTGCCGGGGATGTATACCAGCATCTGGTTTCAGGCGACCGTGACGGGCCGATACCATTTCTTCTGCAATTCATACTGCGGCACGAATCATTCCCTCATGGGTGGGTACGTGACCGTCATGAAACCGGGTGACTACGAGCAGTGGCTCAGTGGCGGCATCCGCGGGGAATCGATGGTATCCGCAGGCGCCAAGCTTTACGAACAACTGGCCTGCATCACCTGCCATGGAACCGGCAAGGGACCGCCGTTCGTGGACCTATTCGAGAAGCCGGTCAAACTCAGCGACGGGAGCACCGTGATCGCCGACGAGGCCTACCTCCGGGAGTCGATTCTTTATCCTTCGGCGAAAATCGTGGCCGGATATCAGCCCATCATGCCCACCTACAAAGGCCAGGTCACTGAAGAGCAATTATTGCAGCTTATTGCTTACATCAAGTCGCTGAGCTCCGTGGAAAGGAAGGCAACCAAGTAATGGGAACATCAGCTCCCCTCCCTGCCCGGGGAGGGGCAGGGGTGGGGGAAGGGAAGGCAACCAAGTAATGGGAACGGCAACCATGGAAACAGGGATCGAACCTCGCGTCCATTATCTGAACGCCAGCTACGGCATCAAGTCATGGCTGCTGACCACGGACCACAAACGCATCGCCTTGCTCTATCTTGCCTCGATCACATTTTTCTTCTTTATCGGTGGGTCAGCCGCCGTGCTGATGCGTCTGAACCTGATCGAGCCCCAGGGCGCCCTACTCGAACCGGCGACGTACAACAAGCTGTTCAGTATGCACGGAATCATCATGGTCTTCCTCTTCATGATCCCCTCCATTCCGGCGGTGCTGGGGAATTTTCTCGTCCCCATGATGATCGGGGCACGCGACCTGGCTTTCCCCAGACTCAATCTTCTGAGCTGGTATGTTTTCATGGTGGGCGGGTGTTTCACGCTTTATGCCGTGATTGCCGGGGGGGTCGATACGGGCTGGACATTCTACACGCCGCTGAGCACCACGTATTCCAATACCAATGTAATTTCTGCGGCGCTCGGCGTGTTCATCGCAGGCTTCTCCTCCATCCTGACCGGGCTGAACTTCGTTGTCACCATCCACAAGATGCGCGCCCCTGGGCTGACTTGGTTTCGGCTGCCGCTGTTTATATGGGCGATCTACTCGACCAGCGTCATTCAGATCCTCGGGACGCCGGTCCTGGCGATCAGTATCGTACTGGTCGCCCTGGAGCGGCTCATCCATGTCGGAGTCTTCGATCCGGCCGTGGGAGGGGATCCAATCCTCTTTCAGCACTTGTTCTGGTTCTACTCACACCCCGCGGTCTACATCATGATCCTGCCTTCCATGGGCGTCATCAGTGAGCTGGTCACCGCATTCTCCAAGAAACGGATCTTCGGTTATAAGTTCATCGCCTTTTCCAGCGTGGCCATCGCCGCGATTTCCTTCCTGGTTTGGGGTCACCACATGTTTGTGGCGGGACAATCTGTTTACGCGGGGATTGTATTCTCCGCGCTGAGCTTCGCGGTCGCCATTCCCTCCGCCATCAAGGTTTTCAACTGGACCGCCACGCTTTACAAAGGGTCGGTCTCCTACCAGGCGCCCATGCTCTATGCCATTGGCTTCATCGGGCTCTTCACGATGGGTGGATTGACCGGCCTGTTCCTCGCCACGCTGGCCGTTGACGTGCACGTTCACGCCACTTATTTCGTGGTGGCTCATTTCCACTACATCATGGTGGGTGGCGCGGTGATGGGTTACATGGGCGGCCTTCATTTTTGGTGGCCCAAGATCACGGGACGCATGTATCCGGATGGATGGGCAAGATTGGCGGCGGCAATCATTTTTATTGGCTTTAACCTGACTTTCTTCCCTCAGTACATGCTCGGCTACCTTGGCATGCCGCGCCGCTACGCCATCTACGCGCCGGAATTCCAGGTGCTGAACGTGATGTCCTCCGCCGGCGCATCGGTCTTGGGCGTGGGTTACCTGATCCCGCTGGTTTACCTGGTCTGGTCGATGCGCTACGGACCTGTTGCCGGGCCCAACCCCTGGGGCGCCAAAGGTCTGGAATGGCAGACGCCCTCTCCGCCTCCGACCGAGAACTTCGAGGAAACACCCATTGTGACGGAAGAGGCTTACGCGTACGGAACGGAGGAACCTCGAGTTGCATAGCAGCACCACCGCTCTGGCAGAACAATTCGACGATCTCGAACAGCAGCACGAAGCCTCCAGCCTTGGGATGTGGGTATTCCTGGCTACGGAGGTCATGTTTTTTGGCGGCTTGTTCACGGCCTATATTATTTTCCGGAACCTTTATTTGCCCGCCTTCGAAGCTGGTAGCCGTCTGCTGGATGTCCGCATTGGAGCCTTCAATACAGCGGTATTGCTGTGCAGCAGCTTGACCATGGCGCTGGCCGTTCGCGCCGCCCAACTGGGGAAAAAGGGGGCGCTCGTAACCTTTCTGCTGCTTACCTTGCTTTTGGGACTGACGTTCGTCGGCGTCAAACTCGCCTTCGAATGGCGGCACGACTTCGGCGAAGGACTTGTGCCGGGATTGAACTGGACTTTTGATGGGCCTGACTCGCGACACCTGGAATTGTTCTTCTGTTTTTACTTCTTCATGACCGGCGTCCACGCCCTGCACATGGTGATTGGAGTCGGAGTCCTCACGGTGCTCATCATCATGGCCTGGCGGGGGAAATTCTCTCCGCAGCGCTACAACACCGTTGAGATGTCGGGCCTCTACTGGCACTTCGTGGATATCATCTGGATTTTCCTCTTTCCTTTATTGTATTTGATCGGAGGGCGCTACTGATGCCGGGCCACGTGGTTCCCAAGAAGCTCTATATCCTGGTTTTCGCTGCACTGATCGCGCTTACCGGCCTCACCACAGGTGTCGCGTTCATTAACCTGGGCAAATGGAACACCGTCGCGGCGCTGGTGATTGCCGTCTGCAAGGCCTCGCTAGTAGTCCTTTTCTTCATGCATCTTCGGTGGAGTTCTAACCTCCTGCGAGTTGTGGTCGCCTCCTCCCTCCTCTGGCTCGCCATCCTGATCGGCTTGACCCTCAGCGACGTGTTCACCCGCGATTGGACTCCCGTTCCTTCCAATTGGGAAGCCCAGATTCAGCAAGATGTGCGCTAGGCCGCTTACGGAAACAGGCAACGTGTGCCTTGAGCCTTTGCGAGGATCGGGGATATACTGTCCCCGTGAAGCCAGACGGCGAACAAATCACTTCAACACTACACGAAATTCTGAATTGGTGCCGGGCGAAGGCGAGAATGCAGGTGCCCGGCGAGGGCGGCGAGCGACCCTTGCGCGCCCGCATGTGTGAAGCCCTGCTGGAAAAGCTTCTGGGCTGGCCGCCAGAGTTCATACTCTCTGGCGAGAAGTACGACATCTCTCTGCTCAACCCGCAAGATCAGCCGGTCGTGTACATTGAAACCAAAGAGCCGGGCCACATCACGGCTGGCGCTGAGTATCGGGCTTTCTTCGCCCGTCTCCGGCATTATCCAAGCCTAAGGCAAGCCTTTTTGACCAATGGCTCTTTCTGGGAGCGATACGACATTCAGAGCATGCTCCCCCACGACGAAGAAATCAGCGCAGACCATTTCGAAGATGTCACCACGAGCGAACCGGGGGTGCTCTTCGAAGATCTCCACCCACGCGCAAAGTTCGGTCATCGCTACGAGCTGGCACTGAACAGCGCAACGCCCGTGCAGGCCGAGGCTTTTTTTGCACCGCTCGAGGCCACTCTCTACCTCGATCTGAGTGCCCCGCTGCCGCCTGGGTCTCATCGCCACAAGCTGGCACGCCACGAGCCGCATTTCATTGAAGCGTTTAGCGGGGCCATCCGAGATCAGGTCGCAGATTTTCGCCAGCTCTTCTTTAACATGTTCAACCGGTTCCGGGCTGGCGAGGCCGGTACTGCGGTGGCTGGCGTGGCCCGCGAGTGTTTCCAACTGTGGTGCGAACGCAGCTACATCGTGCCCCCCGACTCACTCCATCGGCAGGTGGAAAGGGCTTTGGCCGCTGAAGAACCATCGGCAGAGAAGATCGCGCGCCTTTTGAGTGACGACTTGGGATTCCCGCGCGAAGTTGGCGCCACAGTTTCCGAATCGCTTTACGCTGAGCGGAAGAAGAAAAAATCAACCCCCGATGAGCGGTTGGAGCTTCTTTGGCCGCTGTACGACCATGCGGTCTGGAATTACGCGACGCAGACAGCCCACGTATGCGCGGCCCGGCTGCTGCTATACCGAATCGGAGAAGATCAAGGTATCTTTGAACAGAGAATCTCCGGGCAAGTGCTCCAAGGCATCCTCGCCCCAACCGCGGGCTCGACCACCGTCATGCCTCGCTCAGAGCCTCCCTCGCTGTCAGCCATCGAGGGTTTGCGTTCTGAAATGGCGGGCTTCGCCGCCAGCGTTTACGAGTCGGGCGAGTTCGACTGGTGGCGGGTGGTCCACCGCGACTCGCTCACCGAAGGCGAACTCGAGCGGGTGCAGTCCTTCGAGGAGCAACTGGACGTTTCAAACAAAAGACTGCTCCGTCTCTTCAGCGTTTACGACCTGAGTGGCGTCGACCTGGACATCTGGAGGGATATTTACCAGCATTACTTGCCTGCCGAGGAACGGCAGCAACTGGGGGGCTTCTACACCCCCCAGGAACTCGTGGACCTGACTCTCGACTGCGCTAATTACAACCCCGACGTCGAAAAACTCTGCGAGAAGACCGTGATCGACCCCGCCTCGGGTTCCGGCGCGTTTGTGGTTAGCGCTCTGCAACGGCTCCTGCAACACCTCAACGACAAGTCCCATGCATGCCACCACCACCTCCACGCTCGTGACCTCCCGGATTGGGAACGGGCCTACGGGATGTTGCAGATTGTCGTTAAGAATATACACGCTATCGACATTCATCCCTTTGCAACGTTCCTGACCTTTATCAATTTTCTTTTCGCGGTGTTGCCCCTCTATGCGCGAGTGCGCCCCCAGAGGCGAGGCTTCCGACTGGACGTTGCCATCTTCTCAGGAAACTCGCTGCTGACGCCGGGGGAAAACGCGGGACAGCACGAGCTAGACCTCCCCGTCAACTCGCGTATCCAGTTGATTCACCACGCTCGCGAGCGCTACCGGGCAATGGCTGGACAGAAGCTGGACCTAGTCGTGGGAAATCCGCCCTGGGGCGGCGTTCTCAAGGGCCACCTCGCCCCCATCTTCGATCAGCACTACAA
>JBAVYG010000070.1:0-3816 GCA_049698675.1 Terriglobia bacterium | reverse complement strand
CTATCGAGGACAAAAGGGGACATTATCATGGAGGCACAACACACCGGGTCTCGGCCGCTGGCTCAGCCCCGACCCGCTGGGCGGCGACGTCACGAACCCCCAGACTCTCAACCGGTACGCGTATGTCACGAACAACCCCACAAGTCTTACCGATCCCCAGGGATTGGATAGTTATAGCTGTGCGCCCAATGACAGCCTCTGCAAAACGCGCGCTTGGTACCAGCAGATGAACGAGTACGGATACAACTGGGAGAACGAATCCAACCTGGAGGACGAGTTTGGCCTTGCCTTTGCCTCCGACTACAATTCGCAGCCTGGAGGACCCTTTAGCTGGTACAAATTCCCAGCGCTTCCCTGCGGCAGCGGTTACTGCACTCCACAACTGGGGACCACTTTGGACGAATATGCCAACGCCGCAACCAACTCCGCCGTCATGTATCCGCTGAGCCAGCCGGGGAACCTCGACGCTGCCCTAGCGCAGTGTGGCACGCTGAGCGGAAATCTATCGGCGGCTTCCGGCGGGCAGGCCTCCGCAGACTGCGGCAACTTAGTGTACAGCCAGGGCTCGCACGCCAACTTTTCGATCGACTGTGGCGACTGGAAGGGCGGCGACTGCGCAGGCCGTTGGACGGGTGGGTTGCACATTGAGACAAACGGAAATGGAGACTTCTGGGGGCACAATGACACGGCAAGCTACTACACCGGATCCGGCTTTAACTGGGCGACATTCAGCCCGTGGAATTTGTTCCTCCACGGTGGGGTGGGCTACCTGTGGGGCAACCTTGTTATTACTATGTTTCCGGATTGATGCCTGCGCTGCCCAAGCGCCGCCCACCACGGTCACCCCCTCCTACCGGATTGACCTCAGGTTGGTGGTCAAGGGGCCATTTGTTTTCGAGCCGGTTGGACACCCGGAGTCACGGGTAGGGTTGCCGATCACGTCGCTTTGCTTTCTAGACCGTGAGAGGCTCGCGGCCACGGTCGTCACGCAGGCGGCGGGGCGACCGATGCTGCCGAGACGAGGGGAGCCAACCACCGCGTCCCCCTTCCGCCTCGATGCCGTGTTGATTGAGGCCGCGACCGGAAAGATTCTTGGAACGCCCGCTTGGCCGAGCAATTCGCGGTTTGCCGGCATCATCGCGGCAAATGACAAGGGATTTGTGATGCAGGCTGGCACGGAGCTGACCCTGCTTGCCTCTGACCTGAGGCCGATCAAGCGCCTGGCGCTGCCCCCGCTTCCGGCTGACGAGTATGGGCACGACCGGAACTGGACTCCTCGCTCCAGTTGGTCGGGAAGGCGTGTGGTTCTGCTCGGCTGGCGCACCTGGGATAGGGGCCCTTGGCTATGGCTCGACGCCGAAGACCTTCAGGTCCTCGAATCCTGGCAGGACGTTGGAACGGGCGCCGTTGCCGTATCAGATGATCGACTGGTGATGAACACGGGGGCTCGACATTTCGGCGATCCCCCGTCAAGACTCGTGATGAGCGTGCCAGACGAAAAATGGAGTCCCATTCCCTCAACGCTGCACCCTTCGGCGCCGCAATTCGTCGGCCCGGACCTCCTCTACTTTCACCGCTACTCCACGATTAACTTCCCGGCGCAGGCGGGCGTTTTTCTGATGCGCACCGATAGCGGGGAAGTTCCCCGCCTGGAATCGCCACGCAAGGGCTGGGGTCTCGGTCGCGCCGCGGCATCGCGCACCGGAAAGCGCTTCGTGATCCTCATAGGGGAGACGAAGGGCCGCCACCCTGCCCTGGACATCGGCGGCCACGGCGTTTTGAGGGCATTGCTCGTCTTCGACCCACCGTTCACCACACCCACGTGTACCCTGGAGGTTCGCGGCTCGCGGATTAGGAACCCCGACATCCCCGCCCTTTCGCCCGACGGGCTCCACCTCGCGGTGTTCTCCTACCCCGATCCAGTCCTGGAAGTGTACGAGCTGCCGCCGCCGAACTGATCCGCGGGCTGGCGCAGAGCGGTAGCTCTGCGGTCGCTGCCCCCGAGTCGAGCTTCTGCTGACGGTGGGTCGTTATGGAGAGCGCATCGATGGGCCGTGTCACGGGATGGCACCGCGCCAAAGGCGGACGCCACCCCGGGGGTTTCTCGCTCCTCGAGATGATGATGGTGATCACGGTGATCCTGATCGTGGCTTCCATCTCCGCCCCTATCTACATGACCGCCGTGGTGCGCGCGCGTGAAGCCGTTCTCCGCGATCACCTCTTCACCCTGCGCGCCTTGATTGACCGCTTCACGCTCGACAATGGCCGTGCCCCCTTGCGGCTCGAAGAGTTGGTGGAAAAAGGCTATCTGGGGAGAATCCCAACCGACCCCTTCACCGGATCAAACGAAACCTGGCAGGAGGAGAAGGAAGACGCGCCCCTCTCGCCAAGCCAAACGGCGCTGGGGATTGTGGACGTACACAGCGGCTCCGACGCGCTTTCCCTCGAAGGCACCCCTTACAGCACTTGGTAGCGCGGCCCTGCGCCGTACGACGCGTCGGGTGGCGCAGAATGCACCTCTGTGCTTCAGCGGTTTATAGCCTCCAGCGCCTATCGTCGCGCCAAGCTCTTTGGTAGTCAGCGCTTCCGCTGCGGCCGGATGAAAGTTCTCCGGCCATTTCGGCGGCACGGGCTTTCTGCTGATCGTACAGTCGCAGAGCTTTAGTCTGCGCGAGCCTGCGGGGTGACTCACGGGTTATAGGCTAGATAAATAACCGACAAAGAGGGCCACCCGCCGCCCCGTGTGGCAAGATGATACACATATGCGCTTGCCCGTATATATCCTGAGATTGTCCCAACCCCTTGAAAAACATTGGGATAAGCGGCCGCGGAGTTAGAACACTCCACGAAAAATGAGACGAATGGAGAAAATGGAAATCTCGTCCCTGGGCACGGCTGCTCACTTTCAACCCCTCTCACTGCTTGATTTGCCTTCACAGGCAGCCTAAAATAGCTTTCAACAAGGATGCTGCCCTTGCGCCGCAGGGGGCTTTTATGGGCGCCCTGAATTGACCTCGCGTCCTTGCCAAACAGGCTCGGACCATGCAGCGCGCTTCTTCTCAATCAGGGAGCCTCCGTGACAACGACTGCGTTGCTGTCGTAGGTGGTGGACCCGCCGGTTCCTTCTTCGCCATCCATCTTCTTCGGGAAGCCAAGCGTCTGAATCGACACCTCGACGTGGTGATCGTCGAGAAGCGTGGTCTGACGGACTTAGGCGCCGATAGCTTTCAGTGCAGGGGATGCAACTTCTGCGCGGGCGGCATCTCCCCCAGGCTGAATGAGATACTCGAGGAGCAGGGTCTGGTGGTTCCGGAGGAGATCATCCAGGGGCGCATCGATCACGTGTGGATACAGGGCCAGTGGAAGAACTTCCGGCTTCGAGTTCCCAAAGGCATGCGGATGTACTCCGTGTTCAGGGGTTCGTTACCCAGCCGGCGGAGCGGCAGACCCGGAGGGTTCGATGCGTTTCTGCTGGGTGAGGCGGTCAAAAAAGGCGCGCGCGTCTTGTATGGCAAAGTGGAGGGCATTGATTATGCCGCGTCTGGGATGCCCCGCTTGACGGTGCGAACGAAATCCGGAGAGGGGGTCCTGCTGGAGGCCGGCTTCGTGACCATCGCTATCGGAATCAATACACACGGTGGCCTCGACTACCGTGACGATGCCCTGATCGCCTCGCTCCAGCGTTTGAATCCGGGGTTCGTTCCCGGCAAATCCCGCAAGGCCTTCATCTTCGAGCTGGAGGTGGGCGAGGACTATCTCGAGCGCCAAATGCACCGCGAGATCTACTTCATCGAGTACGCCTCCAAGCACCTCGCC
>JBAVYG010000069.1:0-2845 GCA_049698675.1 Terriglobia bacterium | reverse complement strand
TGACCTTTCCTGACTTGACCTTGCCTCCAAGCTGAACTTGTGGTGGCATGATCAGAATGCTGCGGTTAGTTGGATTGATGGCAGAGAACAGCACAGTTACCCGCTCTCCGCCATCTACTACTTCGCCTACCCCGGCGCGCACTCGGTCTCCTGTAACTACCTCTCCCGACACATGTTCGCCGTAGAGCGGTGGCAATGGAGACCGTTCCTGCCGGGCAAGAAGCTCATCCAACCCCATCGGTGCGGGGTCGTCCGGTGGGTCTGGTGCGACGGAGGACGCTTGCTTGATGACATCCATCGCCGCCCCGCCTGTGCTTACTGTGTCAAGGGTCGCGGGCACAGAGCCCACTGCAGTTGGGCCTACGTCGACAGTTTTCGCTACCAGCGCAGCGGGGTAATCCGGCTCGATTAGAAAGCCTTTGGCAGGTTTGTAATTGAGCAGAAGGTCCACGCTTTCAGGGTTGGTTGATTTTTGTTTTCCTCGGCTCACCAGCAGCAAACTTGCCTCGCGCCCGCGAGTCGTTGAAATCAGCAAATTGGTCTCTGCTGGCTTCTCCGTGAGGGCTTTAATGAACACCAGTTGTGGCTCCCGGTCCGAGTGCTCGACTTGGAATAGTGTCGGGTCGCCGACGACTACTGAATTCACAGTCTCCGGCATACGGATCGCCGTCACAAAGTGTGCGGCGAGTTCGACTACCGCGACCTTCCCCTCCATTTCCAGTTTGGTCAGCACCCGCGGCTTGACCTCGGGAACCTGCGCCATTGCCGACCGGAAAACGAACAAGATGCAGATTACGAAAGCCTTACTAAACGTGCTCATTGGTCACCTCGTTTCCTTTCGCCGATCCCCCGCTGCGGGCACCCGTCGCATCCTCTCAACCCTTTTCGTGCGATAAAGACGAGCCACACGGCTGACGTAGCTAAAAACATCCGGTGAAGAGTATTCGAGTCCCCTCGCGAGGACCGGGCGCTCTCCCGCGTAATAGGCTGCTGTCACCAGCCTTAGGTCACCTCCGAAGAGGTGTATTAACCAAGCCAGATATTCAACGCCCGCGCGAACGTTCTCCTCGATCTGAAATCGATTCCGCACTCCAAGTCTCACGGCAGTCCCCGGCATCAGTTGCATCAAGCCTGCGGCGCCATTCGGCGAAACCGCATAAGGCTGCCAATTCGATTCCACTTCGATCACCGCCTCCACCAACTCAACCGGAACCTGATAGACATTCGCGTAATACTCGGCACAACGAGCAGAATAATCGCGCAACGGTGTGGGCTCTGCTCCTGGCGCCACACCCACGAACCAAAATAAAACGATCAACACCCTGCCGCCCGTCTTCATACGCTCCCCACGGTTAACTCGTCACGATATCTCTTCGAGTCCGCAACCAAGCCATCGAATCCGGCACGCAGCAGCAGACGCTTCCGGTCGGCCTCAGTTTTGGCCAGGAGAGCAAGTAGTACATCTCGTTGTTCGGGTTCTATTTCGCTTACCCCCATGATCTCGAGGGCCTTCGCAAGGTCGAGCATTTCTGCAATGGACGGCGGTTTTTCCAGACTCCACCCGCGCAATGCTCGCGCCAAACCGGCCAGTTGTCCCCGCAAGGCGGGGTCCATATCTGTGCTGTGCACGGCGAGGATTTCTGCCTCCCGTTCCACGGTCGGGTATTCCACGCGCAAGTAAAAGCAGCGTCTTCGCAGGGGATCGCCCAGCCGGCGCTCTTCATTCGAGCTCAGAACCACAAAAGGAACCGTTTCCGCCTTGATGGTCCCTAGCTTTGGAACCGTCACTTGCCAGGCGCTCAAGATCTCCAGCAGCAATGCTTCAAATTCGTGGTCCACCTTGTCGAGTTCGTCTACCAGCAGCACGCAGGGTCGGTCCCGGCAAAGCAAAGCCCGCAGCAGGGGACCTTCAGCAAAGAAATCGAGCGAATGCAGGCGCTTGCGAATAGAGTCCCAGTCGCCGCTGAATTGACCTCCCTGAGTTTCGAGGAAGAGCTTCTGCAAGGCTTCGTCGAACTTGCCGATGGCCTTATCATCGGTGATGCCTTCGTAACACTGGAGACGCTCCACGAACGTGCCGGCCGCCTCAGCCACTGCGTATGCCAGTTGGGTCTTGCCGCAGCCGGGCGGCCCCTCGACAAGCAGCGGCTTCTGCATGCGGGAGGCGAGATACACCACTTCCAAGGTCACCTCGTCGATGACATACTTGGCCTCGCGCAGCTTGCCGGAGAGCTCCTCCCTTGATCGAAACACGTCCACCGCCTCCCGAGGCAAACAATACACTGCAATTTTCTTGGAAGCGGCGATTTGAAGTCGGCACGCAGCACCCACCTCAATCGCGAAAAGGCAGGAAAGGCAAACCCCACGCGCTTTTCAGCGAGCTAGGCCGACTTCACGAATTATTTTTGCGGGTCGATGATTATGAGAACCAGGACGGAATTGGGCGGCTCATGACCGACAGCCGATGTGGACCGACTGTTCGCCCCTGGAACAGGACCCGGTGTGCGAACCTTTTTGTCCTCGGCAGGTGTGAGAGCCAACTTGCCTGACGCGACCTTTAGCAAACGCCCTGCCAGTCGGCGTGCCACTTTTTTTCACGGGTCGACAGATGTGAGAACCAAAGGGCTCATCCGAGTTTCAACGAACTCCCCAGGCACCCCGCACGCAAAATATTTTTCACCGGTCGACAAATGTGAGAACCACGTCCCGAACGTCCTTGGTAGAGTAGGAGAGTAAGTGATGCCGAAGCACGACTTCCTCTCCCCTCGTCGAACCGGACGTGCGGGTTTGCCGCATCCGGCTCTCGCAGAGACTCTCGCCGCAAGCATGCACAGGTGGGCCACCC
>JBAVYG010000068.1:0-11850 GCA_049698675.1 Terriglobia bacterium | reverse complement strand
AGGTGACCCATGCTCTCGTCGCTCGCTGAATTCAAAAAAGAAGGAGCGCTCAAAAAAGAAAGAGCATTCCCCTGCACCTCTTTTAGAAAGAAAAAGCTCTTGAATTCCAAGAGAGAATCTACCTGCTTCGACTTCTTGACCTGTTCGGCAGCGTCGAATTTGAGGGGGTGCAGTTATGAAATCACGCTGGGCTTTGATCATTACTATCTCGTTTCTACTCTCGGCTCCATTGTGGGCGCAGACAAAGGACGCTTTGGCGTCCGATACTTCCGGGTGGATCGATATCCTGCCCGACGAGTCCTTCAAGGGTTGGACACGGGTTGCCATCCCGCCCGACAAGGCACTGGATCCCGTCTCGCAGTGGAAACTGGAGAAGGCGCACCGTATCATCATCTGCGAGGGCGATCGCGGTCACGAATGGCTTCGCTATGATCGCGAATTCGCCAATTTCATACTTCACGCGGAATGGCGCTTCACGAAGGGCGAAGGGTTGAAAGGATATAACAGCGGGGTCTTCATTCGGAATAGTGCCGATGGGCGCGTTTGGCACCAGGCACAGGTAGGGGCCGGAAACGACGGGTATCTGTTCGGCCAAACTTTGGTTGGCGGCAAACTCACCGCCAAGAAGTTTAGTCCTAAGCCGAAGGTGAACCGCATCAAGCCGCCTGGTGAGTGGAATATCTACGAGATTCGGTGCGAAGGGCCGAAAATCACTCTGTGGGTCAACGGCGGTGTGAGCAGCGAATTCGCGGTTCCTGAAGTGCCCAAAGGTTATTTGGGCCTTGAAGCAGAAGGATTTCGGATCGAATTCCGCAACCTCAAAGTCAAGCTTCTGCCTTAGCGCGGGTAGCCGGTTTAAGGATTCACGTAAGAGGTGATAGCATGGGCGGCACACTTTTACTTGCAAAGTATTCGATCGGAGTTGGCGACAGGTTTGCTCGCCAAGCCAAGCCTCAACTGGAGGCCTGTAGGATGGCAGCCGAGCAGGGAGTGGAAGTGATCCCGGTGTGGAACAAATCGAACCGGGAACATACCATTATCGGTTCCAGCCCTGCCAGCACGCGAGCGGCGGCCGATGAAGCCGTGAGAACGCTGGGCTGGACCAAGCCGTACTACGTGGACGCAGACCACATCAATCTCAAGACCGTGGACAACTTCATGGAGGCTTGCGATTTCTTTACCATCGACGTTGCGGACATGATTGGCCAACCCTCCCAAGCCGCCCCCTTGCGGGCGTTCGTGGAAGGTCATGCGGAATTGCTGGGAGAGCTGCTCATTCCCGGTGTTGCTCATCCCTTTCACATCGACCGCGACTTCATGGTCCAGGTTGCGAACAAGTACCTTGCGGCCGTGCAGGAGGCGGGCCTAATTTACCGCCGTGTTGAGGAGAAAAAGGGCAAGGGGCAATTCATTACCGAAGTGTCGATGGACGAGACAGACTCACCTCAGACTCCGGCGGAACTGCTCATCGTCCTTGCTGCGGTGGCGGAGGAAGGGATTCCAATTCAGACCATCGCGCCGAAATTTAGCGGCCGCTTCGACAAGGGGGTGGATTATGTAGGCGACTTGGCGAAATTCACCGAAGAATTTTCAAATGACGTAGCCGCCATCGCATTTGCCGTCCGGCATTACGGGATGTCCAGTAACCTGAAGCTCAGCGTACATTCCGGGAGCGACAAGTTCTCGCTCTACGGGCCGATCCACCGGACGCTTAAGAGATTGGACGCGGGCGTACATTTAAAGACTGCTGGCACTACCTGGTTGGAAGAGCTGATCGGTCTGGCGGAAGCGGGCGGCGAGGGGCTGGACTTGGCCAAAGAGATTTACGACCGGGCCTACTCCCAGCGCGAGGAGCTGTGCGCGCCCTATGCCGCCGTGATCAACATCGATCCCGCCCAGTTGCCCGCTCCGGAGTTGGTGGGGAGGTGGTCGTCGGAAGAGTTTGTGTCCGCCCTACGTCACGACCCAAAATGTTCGGCCTACAACTCCAGCCTTCGCCAACTTCTCCACGTGGGCTTCAAGGTGGCCGCGAGAATGGGAACCCGTTACCTGGATCTCCTCTCCGTTATGGAGACCACCATAGCCAAGAATGTGACCGCGAACCTTTTCGACCGCCACCTCAAGCCGTTGTTCATTGGGGAGTGATGAGGTTGGGGGCTAGGGACTGGGGGCTGGGGCAATTTTGGATTTTGGATTGACTCTGCTTACTGCCTTCTGCCTACTGCAGGTTACGGTCCCAGGAGATTGGCAGCCGCGGGCATCAACCACACTCTAAGGTCGCGAGTGAGATACAACCCTGCTGTCCCAAACACGCTCACAATCTTACAGAGGTGCAAAGTGGAACCCACTATCGCGGTGTCATTCCGAGCGCAGCGAGGAATCTCGCTCGGGGTAACCCGGAAAGAAGGACGGGGCGAGATTCCTCGCTGCGCTCGGAATGACAGCCCTGCATTGGTGATCGCTTCCAACAGATTTATGTCGACTCGACTGCTGACTGTCCTGGCGGCCGGCGCAGTGACTTGCTTGACTTTGTTTCTGGCTGAGGCCGCGGCAAAGCCAGGGTCCCAATCTCTTCCGGAGGGGTACGCGCTTTACCTCCGCCTCGAGGCGCCCGTAGGCACCACCGTGTCGCACCTTCACGGCGTCGTCATGGCCCGCATCATCCGCGAGGTGGATAGCGGCAACAGAGTTCTGATCCCCCTGGGGGCCGAGGTCCAGGGCCGGATTGAGAAGTTGATACCCAGCTCAAGCCCTACCGACCGCGCGCGTTTGCTCATCCGCTTCGACAAATTGATAATCTCGGGTAACCCGGCGGCAACTTTTGCCGGCCATATCTCCGAGGTTGAGAACGCGCGGGAGAATGTATTGCAGGATGGAACCATACAGGGTGTGTTGGCCAGCGATTTGCCGGTGAGCCGCCTCGAGGACGCGATGGGCAAGTTGGCAGGACAAGATAGTGAGCTCTCGAAATATGAACAGAAAGCTTTCGGAAAATCTGACACTTCGATCGATTATGGGGCTGGAACGGACCTGACGCTGGTGCTCGACAAGCCGCTGAGTCTGGCTGAAATGCCTCTCTCCGGCTCCTTCAATCAACTCCCGTCCGGGGTGCCTTACGCCGTCGCGCGAATGCTGCAAGGCGCTCCGCAGCGAGCTTCAGGAAAGGACGGTAGGCCGGGCGATCCCCTGAACCTTGTCGTGGTCGGGAACATCTCAGAAATTCGCGATGTATTCAAACAGGCGGGCTGGGGTGAGGCTCAGAGGAAAACGGGTAAGTCCGTATGGGATACGGTCCGCGCCGTGGCTGGCGATCAGGGGTTTGGCGGCGCTCCTGTTTCAGACCTCTATCTGTTCGGCCACCGTGAGGATCTGGCGTTCGAGAAAGGGCTGAACACTTTCTTGAAGCGGCACCACCTGCGCCTGTGGCGGACGGCTGCCACGACTCCGGATGGCCGCGAAATCTGGCTTGGAGCTGCGACCCACGACACGGGCCTGGACGTTCATCCCGGAGTCGTGTCCCATGCGATTGACCCTGACCTTGACGCCGAGCGAGCGAAGGTTGGCGCGGATCTCGGGGTCACCGGGCGTGTGGCCGCCGAAGGATTAGTGACGCGCCCTGACCCCCTCAGCCAGGGACTCACTGCCACCGGAGGTACTTGGAAGACGGATGGCCAGCTTCTCGTCATCGATCTGGCGACGCAATGAGAAGATCGGGAGATCAGGAGATCGGGTCATCGGGAGATCGGGTCATCGGGTGAATGAAAACAACCTATCCCGCACCTGCTTCCTGTTCGCCCCATCGCCCGATCTCCCGATGGCACGATCTCCCGATTCGCGTTACACTAGGTTAAGCGAGGCATACGATGACAACTGCTCCAGCGGTCTCCTCTGGTGCTCCACAGTTCGTACGCGGGAAAATCATTGAAGCGCAAGTCAAAGTCTCCGTGGACGCCACCCGGCCCTTACCCTTGGTGTGCGCTCTCTACGCGGTGGAATCTTCCGAGGGAGTTTGGCTGTGCGCGTATTATGGCGCCAACCGCAGCGTCTTTGACTTTCTCCCCCAGAAGGGCGCGGACGTGGAGGAGACGAAACTGGGCATCGCTTTTCGGACTAAACAGTTTGTCCCCAAGGACCAGTACCGGCCTGAGCAATGGGAAGAGTTCAAGAAAGAGCATTTCATGGCTTACGGCGGACACAGAGAATGACGCAGATCGGGTCATTGGGCCATCGAGCCATCGGGTGATTGGGTGAACAGCAGATTGGGCGATCGGGAGATCGGGCGAACGGCTGAACCGGGTGGTCGGTTGATAAAGAGATTGGTTGAACCAAGAGCAATGTAGGATCGGGAAATCAGTTGAACTGATGATCGGGAAATCAGGTTAACAGGAAACAAATTCGGGATGTCTTGTTCTTTGTTCGCCCGATCACCCGATCACCAGATCACCCGATAATTGGAGGAGGTAGGTTATGAGTCGAGTCAAGATGGGAACGATAGTCATTGCTTTGGCATTGGGCTTTGCCGCGGCTGGGTGGACCCAGGGCATGAGGGGTGGCATGGGTCGGCAAGCGCCCCGACTGCTGGGGGAATTCAAACCAGTGCTCGGGTCAGGAGCGCAGTACCAGATGACCGCAAAGAACGGCACCATGAGTTTTGCTTATGTCATCGTGGGCCAAGAGGATGTGGAGGGGAGCACAGGCCACTGGATGGAAATCCGCTCGGAAAACCCTGGCATGCCTGGGGAAATGGTGATGAAGCAACTCATTGTCACGGGCGGCGACAAGCCGCAGATCAAGCGGATGATCATGCAGATGCCCGGCCGCCCGCCAATGGAAATGCCTATGGGCATGCTGGGTATGGGGCAGCGCGGACAAGGGAGCGGAGCCGGCGACACTAGCCCTGGAGTAAAGGTTGGGGTGGAAACCATCACGGTTCCAGCAGGCACTTTTGTGTGTGATCATTACCGCAAGCAGGAGCCGCAGGGGACCGTGGACGTCTGGATATCCGACAAAGTCCCCCCTTACGGGATGGTGAAGATGTCCAGCGGGGAGAGGACTACGGTGCTGGAGAAGGTCCTCAGCAACGAAACTTCGCACATCCAAGGCGAGCCCCAGAAGATGAATATGCCAATGCCGCGCCAATAACAGATCGGGAGAGCGGTTGATCGGGAGATCGGTTGAACAGGAAGGAAATTCTGGATACGTTCGTTGTTCGCCCGATCACCCGCTCTCTCGATCCCTGGTTGTTCTTCACCTGATCTTCTTATCCCTACGTTGTTTTTTGTTCGCCCGACGCCCGGATCACTTGCGCCGCGCGAGGGGTTACTTCGTTAATTTTATCCCTCCTCAACGTGCAACCTACCCCTCACCCGTCCCGCTCCGGCTGGTGAAAGCGCCGGTCGCGGGACACCCTCTCCCCAAGGGAGAGGGCAGTTTTGATAGCTCCCACGCCCACCAGAGAGGACAGTCCTCTCCTAGGGGAGAGGGTGGCGAGCGGAGCGAGCCAGGTGAGGGGTCCTTTCCCATCCCATTGGACTTAGTGGGAACCCCGCACAAAGTCTTTGCGCTTCTTGTGCGGCGCGACTGGTTTTGGTATATTTATAAGTTGTCTGCATAAACTTACATGGACAATCTCTACCGGCGCACTCAAATTCTGAACCTTCTCCGTACTGATCCGGCGGTGACCCAAGACGAGTTGCGCCGAAAGCTGGCGCGGCGTGGCATCCAGGTGACGCAGGCAACGGTGTCGCGGGATATCGAGGAATTGGGTCTGGTCAAGACGCGTTCGGGTTACCGCCTGCCGGATGCCGCCGAGCCTCCTGCCCCTGTACAGCCCACCTTGCAGGTTATCCTCAAGGAGTTTCTTCGAGAAGCGGGCCAGGCGTCGAACCTGGTGGTCCTCAAGACGTACCCGGGCAACGCCCAAGCGGTCGCCGCCGTGCTGGATGCGCAGGATTGGCCGGAGGTTGTGGGGACAGTTGCCGGCGATGACACGGTCTTTGTGGCTAGTCGCAGCGCCCGTGAGGCGACGCAATTCAGGAAGAAAATCCTGGCGCTGGTGGGTGCTTGAGAATGATCGGGAGATCGGGTGAACGACAGGATCGGGCGATCGGGAGATCGGGTCATCGGGTGAACAACGAACGTCTCCCGAATTGGCTTTTTGTTCGCCCGTTCACCCGATCTCCAGACCTCCCGATCAGAAAGGGAGTTCGAATAAAGATGACTTCTGCTCCTAATTCCAACCAGCCTGTAAAACGCGTGGTTCTTGCTTACTCGGGGGGGCTGGATACCTCCGTCATCATCCCCTGGCTGCGTGAGAATTATGGCTGCGAAGTTATCGCCATGGTCGGGGATGTAGGCCAAGGCGACGACTACGCAGCGCTTCGCCGCAAGGCCCTGCGCAGCGGAGCCTCGAAGGTCTTCGTCGAGGATCTCCGGGAGGAATTTGTCACCGGCTACGTTTGGAAGGCGGTTCGAGCGGGGGCCATTTACGAGAGCAAGTATCTGCTGGGGACCGCCCTGGCAAGGCCCGTGCTTGCCAAGCGACAGGTTGAGATTGCACTCCAATGCGGAGCGGACGCACTGGCCCATGGATGCACAGGCAAGGGAAATGACCAGGTGCGTTTCGAGCTGTCGTACCAAGCCCTGGCGCCCCATCTGCGCGTCATTGCGCCGTGGCGGGAATGGTCCATCAAGTCGCGTGAAGATGCGCTGGAGTATGCGCGTCGCCACAAGGTGCCGGTGAGCAAGGATAACCTTTACAGCCGCGATCAGAACTTGTGGCACTTGAGCCACGAAGGCGGGCCGCTCGAAACCAAACTCGGGGAGCCCCCCGACGAGGCTTGGAAACTCACTCGCAAACCGCAGAACGCCCCGGCGCGGGAGGCGGAAGTGGTGCTGGGTTTTGAAGCGGGAGTCCCGGTCTCGGTTAATGGGAAACGCTTGGCCCCCGTGCGCCTGGTCGAGACCTTGAACGCCCTCGGCGGGCTGCATGGTGTGGGGCGGACAGACCTGGTGGAAAACCGCTTGGTGGGAATCAAGTCGCACGGCGCTTACGAGACTCCGGCCGGGACGCTCATCATGCTGGCGCACCAGGAACTCGAATCGCTCTGCCTGGATCGCGAGACTTACCACTACAAGCAACACGTGGCGTTGCGCTATGCGGAATTGCTCTATTATGGGCTGTGGTTTACGCCCCTGCGCGAAGCCCTCGATAGCTTTGTCGAGACGACCCAACGGAATGTCTCGGGGACGGTCAAGATGGGGCTCTGCAAAGGGAACCTGCGCATCCTTGACCGCCATTCGCCGAATTCCCTTTACGACACCAGCATCGGCAGCTTTGTTATGAATCCGGATTATAACCAGAAAGATGCCGAGGGATTCATCAACATCCTTGGCTTGCCGCTGCGCCTTGCCGCCGCGAAGAAGGCGGCGAAGGCGAAGCGCAGCGGTAGCGCGGGCGTCTCGCCCGCTGTGGCGGGAGCGTCCCGCTCCCGCGCGGCGCGAGACTCGACACGCGCGGGACGGAGAGCGGGATGAAGCTTTGGGGAGGACGCTTCACCGGCCGCCGCGACCCGCTCTTCGAGAAATTCTCCGAATCTTTTTCTCTGGACCAGCGCTTCATTCTCTACGATTTGCGCGTCAATCTTGCCTGCGTGAAGGAGTTGGGCCGGCTGGGTGTGTTCAAGCCCGCTGAAACGCGCCGGCTGGCGCGGGGCCTGAAGGCAATCCGGCGAAGCGTCGAGCGCAATCCCCATTGGGCCCAGGGACAATCGAGCGAGGACGTCCACACCTGGGTCGAGGCGCAGCTCGAGCGGCGAATCGGCCCCCTGGCCGGCAAACTCCGCACGGGCCGCAGCCGCAACGACTTGGTGGCGACGGATGCTCGCCTGTACATCAAGGATGCGATCGGAGACCTCGAGCGGGCCCTGGCGGATTTGCTCGAAGCCTTGCTCGGACAGGCTCGCCGCCAGGCTCGAGTTGTGATGCCGGGCTACACGCATCTTCAGCCTGCCCAGCCGATTCTTTTTGCTCATTACGCCCTGGCCTATTTCCAAATGTTCTGGCGCGATACGGGCCGGCTTAAAGACTGCCGGGAGCGGGCCGACGAGTTGCCGATGGGGGCTGGAGCGCTGGCCGGGACTGGCTACCTGCTGGACCGGGAGCGGCTGGCGCGCGCGCTGGGATTCGCGCGGGCCGCTTCCAACAGCCTGGACGTGACTTCCGACCGGGACTTCGTCGCGGAGCTTCTTTTCGCGTGCTCCCTCATTATGCTTCATCTTAGCCGCTGGGCTGAGGACCTGATCATTTACTCCTCTCCGGGATTCGGCTTTGTGGAGCTGGCGGATGCCTACGCGACGGGCAGCAGCTTGATGCCCCAGAAAAAGAACCCGGATGCGTTGGAATTGATCCGGGGAAAAGCCGCGACGGTCCTCGGCAGACTTGCGGGAATGCTGGCATTGGTTAAGGGACTTCCTCTTGCCTATGACCGCGACTTGCAGGAGGATAAGGGCGCCTTGTTTTCCAGTGTAGATACCACCTGCGAAGCGCTCACCATTGCATCCCGCGTCGCCCAGACGCTGCGCATTTACCCCGAAAGAATGAAAGCTGCAACCGCTCAGGGTTTTCTGACGGCGACGGATTTAGCCGACGACCTTGTGCGCCGTGGCCTGCCGTTCGCGCAGGCGCATGAACAGGTGGGAAAGCTCGTGCGCTTCTGCGCCGCCCACGAGCGGACGTTTGCCGATTTGAGCGCTGCCGAAGCACAACGCTTCATACCCTCTTGGGACTCGAAGCTGCGCCGTGTCGCGGTTTCCCCTGAGAACGCGGTCAATCGGAAAAATGTGGTGGGTGGCACCGCTCCTCAGCAAGTCGCCCGGCAAATCGCCATAGCCCAGGGTACTTTAGGGGAACTGAAGAAGAGAATCGCGGGGCGGACCTGAAGAGGAAGACATGAAGTGCACCATCTGCAAGGGCGGGGAAACCCGGCCTGGCCGCACCGCCGTCACGCTCGAACGGGAAACCACGACGCTGGTCTTCAAGGCCGTCCCAGCAGAAGTGTGCGCCAATTGTGGCGAGGCCTACATCGCGGAAGAAATCAGCCGCCAAATCCTCGCCGCCGCCGAGCACGCCGCCCGCTCGGGCGTTCAGGTTGATGTCCGGGAATTCGTTGGGGCTGTGACATAGAGAAACCCAGGTCGCCGACGGCGGAGCCGCGAACGGATGTCATTCTGAGTCCCGACTTGTCGGGGCGAAGAATCTCCGGAGTCGTCTTTTGCGCTCGGCGATGCCGGGCTACTTATGTAGCGTACTATTGAGCGGTCCAACCGCGAAGTGTGTCAAAATGCCACGCTCAACGCCCATCGGCATCCCCCTCGGTATTTTTCTAACCCCTTGAAAACACACGAGAACTCGATGTCGCTCGCGCAGAACACCTCAAAAAAGAGAGACGGGTGGGAAAGATGGGAATCCAGTCCAAATCGGACCCGCGTCACGCATAGATTCCGCGCAGTTTGAGGCTGAAGGCGACGCGGTCGATGGCCACCATGTAAGCGGCGATGCGGTTGTTGACGTGGTGCTTTTCTCCGTAATGAACCACGTCGTTGAATGCGGCAACCATGATGGATTTCAGGCGTTCATTCACCACGGTTTCTTGCCAAAAGTATCCCTGCCGGTCCTGCACCCACTCGAAATAGGAGACCGTCACGCCACCGGCGTTCGCCAAAATATCGGGGATGACGAAGACGCCGCGGTCAAACAGAATATCGTCCGCAGGTGGGGTAGTCGGACTGTTAGCGCCTTCCACCAAGATGCGCGCCTTGATCTTATGAGCGTTCTTGCTGCTAATGACACTCTCTGTTGCGGCGGGCAGCAGCATTTCGCAATCCTGTTCCAGGATTTCCTGAGTTCCAATGCTCTCGCTGCCAGGGAAGTCTTTCACGGTTTTGTTCTCGCTAACGTACTCGAGCAGGGCAGGGATATCCAGCCCGTGGGCATTGAAAACTCCGCCCGCAATGTCGGCGACGCCGATGATCTTGTAACCCTCCTCGTGCATCAAGCGGGCAGCCTGCGAGCCGACGTTGCCGAATCCCTGGACGATCACCCGAGTGGATTCCCGTTTCCACCCAAAGTGCTTTAGAGCCTCGTCCGCGACGATCATGCAGCCACGGCCCGTGGCTTCGCGCCGCCCCTGCGAGCCGCCCAAATCGAGCGGCTTGCCCGTGACGCTCGCCGTCACCGTATGGCGGACGTGCATCGAGTAGGTGTCCATGATCCAGGCCATCGTTTGCTCATTGGTGTTCATGTCCGGCGCGGGCACATCGCGCTCCGGGCCGATGTAATCCAGGATTTCCGCCGTGTAGCGCCGTGTAATGCGCTCCAGTTCCCCCATCGAGAGCTGGGAGGGATCACAGACAACACCGCCCTTGGCTCCTCCAAAGGGAATGTTGACGACCGCGCACTTCCAGGTCATTTCGGCGGCCAAGCCCCGAATTTCGTCCAGCGTCACATCCGGCGAGTAGCGAACGCCACCCTTGCAAGGCCCGCGCGCAATACTGTGCTGCACGCGGTAGCCGTCAAAAACTTTGAGCTCTCCATTGTCCATTGCCACAGGAATGTGCACGATGATTTCCCGATTTGGACAACGCAGGTACCTCTTCAGACCTTCGTCCAATTGTAGCTTGCCGGCGGCCACGTCGAATCGCGCCGCCATGGATTCATAAACGCTAAGTTCCTTTTCTGTTTCACCAACTTTCATATCACCCCCAGAAAATTCATTTGCCCACACAAGAAAAGCCGGGAGCTGCCATCCAGCTCCCGGCTCCAGATAAAAAGACTCTTGCCTTACGGATAGAGGCCACGCAGTGTGGTGGCTTCGGCAACGCGGCTGATGCCCAGCATATTGGCGGCGGTTCGCATTCCCACCTTGCGAACCAGGTGAATCTTCAGCACGTCATTGAAGCTCGTCGTCATGACGCGCTCCAGGCGGTTGTAAACGTCCTGGGCTTCCCAGAACAGGTGCTGTTCGTCCTGGACCCATTCAAAGTAGGAGACGGTCACGCCACCGGCGTTGCAGAGGATGTCTGGAATGATGAAAACGCCCTTGGCCTCCAAGATTCTGTCCGCCTCGGGGGTCAACGGGCCGTTGGCCGCCTCCGCGATAATCTTCGCATGGATGCTTGGTGCGTTCTCGCCGTGGACGACGTTTTCCAGCGCGGCGGGAACCAGGATGTCGCACTCCAAGGACAGCAATTGCTCCGGAGTTATGGACTCAGAAGCCGGGAACCCGACAACTGAGCCGGTCTTCTCCTTGTGCAACATCAATTTCGGAATGTCAATGCCATCCCGGTTATAAATGCAACCCTTCGAATCGCTGACCCCGATCACGTAAGCCTGATTGCTGTCCAGCAAGTGCGCCGCGACTGAACCTGCATTGCCGAACCCTTGGACAACCACTTTCGCGCCTTTCATCGGAATTCCCAGGTGTTCGCACGCCGACTCGAGGGTATTGTAAACGCCGCGCCTGGTCGCTTCGTTGCGGCCCAGCGAGCCTCCCAGGGCGATCGGCTTACCCGTGACCACGCCCGGGATCGGATACCCCTTGGTCATGCTGTAGGTATCCATGATCCAGGCCATGACCTGAGAGTTGGTATAGACGTCCGGCGCGGGAATGTCCTGGGCCGGCCCGATAAGGGGGAGAATCGCGCTGGCGTATCGGCGAGTGAGTCGCTCGATCTCGGTTTGCGACATCTCCTTTGGATTACATGTCACGCCACCCTTCCCGCCCCCAAACGGGATGTTTACCACAGCGCACTTCCACGTCATCCAGGTTGCGAGGGACTTCACTTCATACAC
>JBAVYG010000067.1:0-8574 GCA_049698675.1 Terriglobia bacterium | reverse complement strand
CACCAGACGTGGGAGTCGTCGCTGGATATTGGTTTCGTTGACCGGGTCGCCGGGCTTGAGCGAAACGGACGCCAATCCGATGGGATCACCGAGAGAGATAAAGGGCGTTCCTTCGGGAATATCCTTGATGGCGAAGCTCTGCCCGCGCAGGGCGCGCCCGGACATGGTCAGCAATTGGTCCCCGTACTTAAGCTGGGCCCCTTGCTCGATGAAATCCGCCGTCACCACGGCAACGTTATCTTTCTTGGGTTTTATGATCATGGCGAGGTCATCTAGCGTCGTGGGTTCCATAAGCAATTCTCACCTCTCGTTTATTATAAGAGCGGGCTCGGTCTGATGGGTACGGACAGAGAAAGCCAGTGCCACGTTTTTGTCATTCCGAGCCCTTCGTTGTCATTCCGAGCCCTTCGCTGTCATTCCGAGCGAAGCGAGGAATCTCGCTCTGCCCACCTCAGGGTAAACTCCGCGAGGAACCTCGCTCTGGAAGCAATCGACCTACGAGATTCCTCGCTTCGCTCGGAATGACAGGCCAGACACCCTATCCGACGGCAACTTCCGCCATCTCAGGCAGCCGCACCTTCGAGCCAATGAAGGCGTAATACGTTATGAAGGTGTAGCAGACCAAAGGCACGAGCATGGCCATTGCCATGCTATGGGTCAGTTGAAACAGCAGCCCCATGATGGGTGTGGCAACCGCACCGCCGATAATGGCCATGATGATCATGGATCCGCCCAGCTTGGTGTTGGGGCCCAACTCCTTAATGCCCAATGCAAATATGGTGGGGAACATCAGCGACATGAAGAAGCTGGTCAGAAACACCGCCCAGACGCCAATCCAGCCCGGAAACAGAACCGCAACACCCACCAGTGTCACGTTGATGCACCCGCAAATCCCCATCAGCCGGCTGGGCTGAACAAACTTCATCAGATAAGTGGCGGTAAACCTTCCCGCGCCAAATGCCACAAGAGTGCCGGTTAGAAGATAGCCAGCAGCCTTTTCCGGTTGCCGCGTGTAGTCCTGGATGTACTGAATGTAGTAACTCCAGGTTCCCACCTGGGCCCCGACATAGAAGAATTGCGCGATCACGCCCTGAACAAAGTGAGGGTAGCGAAACACGTCCTTGAGCTTGCCGTGCTGACGGCTGCCCGCGAGCTCTGCTTCTTCCGCAATCTTGGGGAATTTGGTTCTGAGTATGAGCAACGCCCAGATGAAGACCACTGTGCCCAGAACAAGGTAGGGCGTCACGACTCTCATTGTCTCTGTCTGCAAGTACGCGTCGTACCTACCGGCAGCCTTTAAGGCATTGACCTGCTGAGGGTGCAGTTCGACCCCTGAAAAGATGAAAACCGTTCCGACCAACACGCCTGTCACGGCCCCCAGAGGGTTGAAGGCCTGAGAGAAATTGAGCCGTCGTTCCGAGGTCCTCGGATCACCCAACAGTGCGATGAAAGAGTTCGCCCCCGTTTCCAGGAACGCCGCGCCGCTGGCGATTACGAACAAGGCCAGCAGGAATACGCCATACTGCCGGACGAGGGCGGCCGGCCAAAACAGATAGGTGCCCGCAGTATAAAGAAAAAGCCCCGTCACCAAGCCCGCTTTGTAGCCATATTTTCGCATCAACAACGCCGCGGGCATGGAAAGAAGGAAGTATCCCATGTAGAAAGCTGATTGGATAAAACCCGCCTTGAGACGTGTCATCTCGAATGACTTCATGAACTGCTTGATCAAAACGTCGTTCAAGTTGTTAGGAATACCCCAAAGCAAAAACAACGCGGTCACCAAAATGAAGGGTAAGGTATTGCCGGCTGAAAACAGTCGGGGCGCATGATCCGGCTTTGGGTTGTCGTGCGGTTCCAGCATAAGTGGGACTCCGATACCTGAAATAGTAGATTGCCAACCTCTCACGGTCAGTTATAACACAAGGAGGGCTTTTCTTAGCCGCCGTCGTGCCCACGCCCGTGGAAAGCGGCCAGCAGCCCTGCCAAGAGGACAACCGCCGATGCCTTGGCCTGCCTGCACTTCAAATTACCCTCGAGCCCCGAATAGCGAGAGGATTAACCTCTCCCTATTCCCCAGCCCCGAGTAACTGCCCCCTGCTGCCTTCTGCTTAATGCCTACTGCCTACTGTTCTTCCCCAGCCCCCAGTCCCTGTCACCCGTCACCTGGACCCTGAAACCTGTTGACACTGTCTTGGTTCCTGCAATAATTCTCACCTTATGAAAAACGCCCAAGCCCCACTTGCCTCGGCAGAAGGTGCCTACACCGTTAAGTCGCTCGTAAAGGCACTGAACATCTTGGAAGCTCTGGCGGAAGGGGAGGAATCGGCCTACACGCTCACGCAACTGAGCCGCCGTCTGCACCTCCACATCAGCACCGTCCACCGCTTGCTTGTGAACCTGGTTCGCCACGGTTTTGTCGAAGAAGCGCCTGGTTCGGGCGGATACCAACTCAGTTTCAAGGTGCTACGGATGGGCCTGCAAGTTCTGGATCGCCTCGATTTCCGCTTGGTTGCTCAACCCCTCCTGCGGGAACTGAACCAACAAACCAAAGAGACCGTCCACTTGGCGATTCTACAGGAGACTCGGGCTATTTCCATTGATAAGTTCGGGAGCCCCCAACCGGTGGGCCTCGACGCGCGCCTCGGTGTGGTGATGCCCTTGCATTGTACCGGCGTCGGTAAGATCCTCTTGGCCTATCAAAGCCAGGACTTGTTGATCCAGATCGCCCGCACACAAGGCTTTCCGCGTCTCACTCCGCACACCATCACCAGTCTGGCGAACCTGAGGAAAGAACTGGAGCAGATTCGCGAGCAAGGCTACGCGCTGGACCAGGAAGAGGCTGTCGAAGGCCTGCGCTGCGTGGCCGGGCCGGTGTTCGATCATACCGGGCGTGTTATTGCGGCTTTCAGCGTCGCCGGACCTGCTACGCGCGTGACTCCGCCGCGCCTGCCCGAAATTGCCCTCTTGGTCCGCGCCACCAGCCAGCAGATTTCCTTTCGCCTGGGATACGGGGGGAGAACTAGGAAACAGGGAATAGGGAATAGGGAATAGGGAATAGGGAATGGGGAGAGGAAGTTCAGCATTTTTCCGCCACCATTTCCACGCTTTTGTTGCGTGCTGTCATGTGCCTACTGCGCGCTATTCCTTCCCAGCCCCCAGTCCCTGTTCCCTGTTCTCTGTTCCCTGTTCTCTGTTCTCTGTTCTCTGTTCTCTGTTCCCTGTTCTCTGTTCCCTGTTCTCTGTTCGCTGTTCCCTGTTCTCTGTTCCCTGTTCCCTGTTCCCTGTTCCCTTCCCCTACTCCCCAGATTGCATGCGCAGCGCGACCATTGGATCGATGCGGGAGGCCCGCCGCGCCGGCAAGTAGCCAGCAAACGAAGCCACGCTGAGGAGCAACAGCGAGACCGCGGCAACGCTAGGCAAGTCGTTCGGCGAAAGCCCGAAAAGCATGCTAGCGATGAGCCGGCTGGCGGCCAGCGCGCAAGGAATTCCGAGCGCTATCCCAAACAGAGCAAGCGCCAGCGCTTCTCGCAGTACCGCCCAAAGAACGGTCGCCGGCTGCGCGCCGAGCGTCACGCGAATACCGATTTCGCGGGTGCGGCGGGTAACGGCGTAGGACATCAGTCCGTACAGGCCGACCGAAGCCAGCAAGAGCGCCAAAGCCGCGAAAAAGCCAGCCAGCAGGGCGGTGACGCGCTCTTCCACAAGCGCTTGGCTGATCTCTTGCCCAACCGTTTTGGTGCGCAGGGGGTATTCGCGCCCCAGCGACTCGATCTGATGTCCCACGGTCCTGGCTAGCGCTTCGGGAGCCTGCTTGGCCCGCACAAAAAGATCGCCCTGTTGCGAGAATTTCGGATGCTGAAGATAGGGAAGATAAACAGCGAGGGCAGCCGCATTGCGGAGATCGAAAACCCGCGCATTGCGCGCGACGCCCACGATTTCGAGATCCTGAAGTTCGGGCATGAAGCCGAAGCGAATGCGCTGGCCGAGGGCATTGCCTGATGGGAAAAGCCGCTCGGCAAGACGGTTGCTGACGATGGCGACGCGCGGGTGTTGCTCGTCGTCCGTCCAGTCAAAATCACGGCCCCGAACCAGGCTGACTCCGAGCGTTTGGAAAAACCCCGGCGAGACCATCGCCCCATTCGCCATCAGGTTGACGCCTGCGCTCGAGTCGGCTGACATCGTCGAAACTGTGTCCTGCCAGCGTTGCCCGCCACCGACGGAAATATCCGAGAAGCCAACCGAACCCACGCCCGGCAGGCTGGAGATCCGCTCGAGGAGTTGCCTGTGATAGCTGTTCACGTCCAGGTTCTGGTAGCCGCCCGGCCTGGGATACAGGGTCACCTCGAGCACGCTCTCCTGGAGGCCAGGATCGACGGCGCACAACTTCCGGAAGCTTCGCACCAAAAGGCCCGCGCCTAGCAGCAAGACAAGGGAAAGGGCGACCTGTGTGACGATGAGCGCCTTGCCCAACTTCCCCGTCGAGCCAGCCAAGCTGCGCGCAGTCTGCTGTAGTACGGAAGCCGGGTCTTCGCGCGACGAGCGCCATGCGGGAGCCAGACCAAAGAGAATTCCGGTCAGGATGGCCACCGACGCGGTGAGGGAGAGCACACGCCAATCAGGGCTCAGGTCGAGCGTGACCGGTGTGAGGTAGCCCTCCGTCATGAGAGCCACAAGCAGGCGGCTCCCCCAGAACGCGAATGCGAGCCCCAGCAACCCTCCGAAGATTGACAGCACCAGGCTTTCCGTCAAGACCTGCTGGGCGAGCGCCCGGCGGCTGGCGCCCAGGGCCACGCGCACGCTCATTTCGTGGCTGCGCGCAGCAGCGCGTGCCAGCATCAGGCTCGCCAGGTTCACGCAGGCGACCAGCAGGATCAGTCCAACAATGCCCATGAGCACATAAAGCGGCCGCGTAAAATGGGACCGCAGCGTGGCGTTAATGCCCGTCGCGGCTGGCGCAACATCCAAACCCATCGAGAAGAATAGTTGACGCCGTAGTCCGGGAGTCTCGGTCGAAGCCGTCGCTCGCAGCACCTCAGGCCAGAACGATTGGAGTTGCGCCCGAGCTTGGGCAACGCTGACACCGTCCCTAAGCCGACCGGTGATGAACACCCAAAGCCGCGACCGTTCATCGGTGCTCTTTATCGGCATCGTCACGTCCGGCGCTTCGCCCGTGGTCATGCCCGTAAACCACTTCCGCGTCACGCCGATGATGGTGAAGGGCTGTCCCTCAATGCCAATTCCCTTCCCGACAACGTCGGAGGCGTCGCCAAAGCGACGTTGCCAGAATCCGTAACTGAGCACAGCCACGGGCGACGTTCCGGTCCGCCCAAGATTCACATCGTCTGGCGTGATTAACCGTCCCAGAAGAGGAGTCGCGCCCAGTTCGGAATAGTAATTCCCGGTGACCGAGCGTGCCTCGGCCTGGGAGAGCACGCCATTGATTTCCACATTGGCCATCTCGCCGAAACTCCAGCCAATCAAGCCGGAAAAGACCCTTTGCCCGCGTTCGATCTCCCGAAACATCGGAAACGAGAACATGATTTTGTCGCCTCGGCGGACTACTGAAAGCTCCACAAGGCGCTCGGGCTGCCGCACCGGGAGGTCACGAAGGAGCAGAGCATCAAGCAGGGAGAAGATGGCGGTATTCGCGCCGATTCCCAGCGCCAGGGAGAGCACCGCAACGGCGGTGAAGCCGGGATTCTTGCCCAGCACGCGGAGGCTGTAACGGAAATCGTGAAGCAGGGTGCTCATCGTGTTCCACATCAACAGGCAAGTGGTTAGTGGCTAGTGGTCAGTGGCTGGTGGTTAGTGGCCAGTGGTTAGTAGCCAAACGCCCCGCGAGCTTCCCACGCAAGAAGGCTATCATCTTTTGCGGCTCAGCGATGGTTGCCCCATTTCCTTGAGCGTCGCACGGGCGGCAGTGCCCCAGTTCCGCCGCAATCGCCAATTGCTTGACCCAACTAGCCACTAACCACTAGCCACTAACCACTGCTTTACTCGTATCTCAGCGCCACCATGGGGTCCACGCGAGCGGCGCGGCGGGCTGGAATGTAGCATGCCAAAAGCGCCACGGCCAGCATCAACGCTGAAACGGTGATGAAGGTGAGCGGGTCATAGGAAGGCACACCGACAAGCAAGCTCACCAGGATCCGACTGACAATGAGCGCGGCAAGCACACCGAGGCCAACTCCCGCGCCGACCAGTACCACGGCTTGTCGCATAACCAGCCCTAGCACGCTGCGTGGCCGCGCGCCCAGCGCCATGCGAATGCCGATCTCGTGCATGCGTTGGCTGGCCGCATAGGAGACCACGCCGTAAACTCCCACCACTGCCAACAGCAGGCCGAGAGCGCCGAGGGATGCGGCAAAGGCGGCGCCCACCTTGAACAGAAAATACCCATTGGCGCCGGCGACGGCCTGCTCCATTGTCATCACGTCGTAGACAGGCAGATTCGGGTCCAGTTGGCGCACCAGGGCCTCGGCCGGAACGATCAGCGACTGTGGCGGAACCAACGTGTGCAATTGAAGCACGTGGGTCGATTTGTAGTTTTGCGTCTGGGGCAGATAGAAGAAATTTCCGGGTGCGTCCAGGAGGCCCTGTACCTTCGCGTCTCGCACCAGGCCGACGACGGTCACAAATGGACCCGAAGCGCCCTTGTAGCTGAAGCGCCGCCCGATTGCGTCCTGACCGGGCCAAAGCCGCTCGGCCATGGTTTGATTCACGATGGCAACCGGTTGGGAGGTGCTCGTGTCGGCTTCGGCAAATGCGCGCCCCTTGAGGATCCTCATTCGCAGGGTGGAGAAATAATCGGGGGTCACACAGTTATAACCCGCGCCCGGGACGCGCTTGCCCGGCGGAAGCGCTTGGCCCTCCGCATACACGCCGTTGCCATCTCCGTAGTAGCCCAATGGAATCGAGAATGCCAGGCTGGCCGACTCGACCCCGGGGAGCGCTTTCGCCCGGGTCAATAATTCGCGCAAGAACGCCTCCGCGCGCGGCTGATCGTAGCCCTGGAGTTTCGGCTCGAGGCTCAGATTCAGGACATTATGCGGATCGTAGCCCAGGTCGATGGATTCCGCGTTGGTAAGACTGCGCGTGAAAAGCCCTGCCGCAACGAGCACGATCAACGAGCCGGCCACCTGCGCCACCACCAATCCGTTGCGCAACCAGTGCCGCCTGGCGCCGCCAATCAATCCGCGACCGCCTTCACGCAGAGTGTCGTTGAGATTGGCGCGGGAGATGCGCAGCGCCGGAGCCAGTCCGGCCACAATTCCTGCCGCTAACGCGACGCCCGCCACGTAGCTGAACACGCGCCAGTCAAACGTGAAAGCGAGCCGCAGGCGGAAATCGCCAAGCGGCCGCAACCTCTCCAATACGCGGATCACCCAGTTCCCCATCAGCGCGCCACCCACGGCGCCGGCAATCGCAAGAAGAATGCTCTCGGTCAACATTTGCCGGATGAGACGCGCGCGGCTGGCGCCCATGGCGGCCCGAACCGCCATCTCTTTTTCTCGCACCACCGCTCGCGCCAGAAGCAGGTTAGCGACGTTGAAGCAGGCCACCAGCAGAACGAGGCCAACCATCACCAGAAAGATGGTGGTTACCAGCGGCATGGAATTTGCCACCGCCGGTTCGGGGCGCGCGAGACGCTCAGGAATCACGCGCGGGATCTCGCCCTGATCGACTTGGGGATACTCGCTTGCCAGGCGCTTCGCTATGACGTTCAGAGCAGCCTCGGCTTGCTTTGTGGTTACGCCGGGCTTCAAGGTGGCCAGGACGCGCAACTCGTAGTCACGCCGATCCGTGAAGAAGCTGGTATTCCCGGAGGCTATGGCGTACATCCCGATGGGGGCATAGGCGTCCAGTTCGACGATGTTGTAAGGGCCGCGAAACTCCTCCGGCACCACGCCAATAACCGTTGCCGTTTGTCCGTCCAAAGTGACGCTGCTCCCAATCACGCCCGGGTCTCCGCCAAAACGCCTCGCCCAATAGCTGTGACCGAGCACGACGACGGGGCCTGTTTTCGGTTCGTCGCCTTCGCCAGTAGCGATGAGCCGCCCGAGCGCGGGATGAAGCCCCAGCATCGTGAAAAAATTGCTCGGCACATAGGCCATGATGATGCGGTCGGCATGCCCTCGATAACCGAGTCCTGCGAGGTTGAGGTTGTAAAATGTCATGTCCGTGAAAACGTCGGACTGCTTACGGTAATCCAGGTAATCCAGATAGGAGAGCTGGTTAGGGTCGGCGTCTGCCCGGTATTGCACGGCCACTACCGTCAACCGGCCGGCGTCCTTCACGGGCAGCGGGCGAAACATGAAGACATTGCCCAAGCTGAAAATCGCCGTGTTGGCACCAATGCCGAGGGCGAGCGTCAAAACGGCCATGAGCGTGAAGCCGGGATTCTTCCGCAGCATCCGCAGACCGTAGTGAATGTCCTGCCAGAGGCTCGCGAGGAAGTTGTTCCTCCCTTCTCCGCCCGGCACAATGGGCTCCTGATTCACTTCTTGCTCTACTCGTCGCAGACTGCGCGACAGCAGATCCTCGTCGCTGAGCTCTTCGAGCGCCACGCGACGG
>JBAVYG010000066.1:0-8166 GCA_049698675.1 Terriglobia bacterium | reverse complement strand
GAACCGGACAGCCGTGACCCGTCGCAGATCGATCAAAGCGGAGGGTCAAGGAGGATGACAATGCGCAGTGCAAAACTACTTCTTGCGCCAATAATGCTGGCGATCGCGGTCCAAGTAACCTTTGCTGAAAAACACAACATCACCCCTGCACAGATTACGGCGGAAATTCAGGACAAGCTTTACCACGCCCAGGTTTTCAAGCACGGCGACGTTCAGGTGAGCTTTGAAAACGGCGTTGCCACGCTCACCGGGACACTGGATAGCCTGGGTGTCAAGATGGATGCTGAACACGCCGCCCGCAAGGTGGACGATGTCACCAGCGTCGTCGACAACATCAACGTTCACGCCGAGGACGTAACCCCTCGCCAGATCGGCGAGCAGGCACGGAAAGAAATCGTTACGTACCCCTGGTATTCGATTTTCGACAACATTACGTTGGATGTCCAGGGTGAGCGGCTTATCGTGAATGGCCAGGTCTCGCAGCCCTTCAAGAAGCAAGACATTGGCAATTTCCTTGCCCACGTCAAGGGAGTGGCGGAACTCGATAACAACCTGGAAGTCCTCCCAACTTCTGAATACGATGACAGCTTGCGACAAGCCATCGCGCGAGCCATTTACAACGACCCCTATTTCATTCATTACCATCAAGCCCTTCCGTCTATCCACATCATCGTGAAGAACGGCAATGTGACCCTCGAAGGCGTGGTCGCCTCGCAGATGGATCGCACGAAGGCAGAAACGGACGCGCGGTTGGCGGCCACTTATTTCAATCTGACTGACAACCTGCGAATCGAAAGCAAGTAGCACCCTCTCCTCGGCACTACCTTCCTGGAGTCGATGGAATCTCAACTCCAGGGAGGACAGGCCGGCGGATTGAGGCAGTGACCCGCCGTGGCGGGACGAGCCGAAGAACGGGTCCCAGATGCCAGGGGGCTGGGGGCTGGAAGATCAGGTGCTAGGGGCTGGAAGAACAGGGAGTAGCGAGTAGGAATTAGGGAGTTAAAGCCTAAGAGGTGGGGCCGGGAGTTGGGGTCTGGGAGAAAGAAGAGACACCGGAGTACTAACGGTCAATCTCCACGATACTGTCGGGAGGAATGCTGTAGGAATCAGAGCGAAGCAGGACGCGCTTGTACTCGGGTGGGGCTCCGCTCGGGAGATAGAAAACAACGGCGAGATTAGGGTGGACAGCGAGGTACTTCCGGCTACGCTCGACCCCCATCACGAAAAAGCCGGCCGAACGTCCGTCGGTATCCGTACCGGTGGGCGCCAACACCGCCGTGGAGAGCATATTCTCGACCGGCCAACCCGTGTGCGGGTTCATAATATGGCAATAGTTCTTGCCACCGATCTTCAAAAACTTCTCGTAACTCCCCGAGGTGGAAAGCGAATAATTCTGGAGGTGGAAGACATCCCCAGCCTTGTGTGCGTCATAGGGAGCGCGCACGGTAATCTTCCACCCGTGCTCTCCGGGAGGAGAGCCCAGGGCGTAAATGCTGCTCATGCCACTGGAGACAAGCGCCGAGGTGATCCCATTGGAGCGAAGAATCTCCACGGCGCGATCCACAGCGTAGCCCTTGGCGATTCCCCCCAGGTCGATTTCGACCCCCTCCTCGTCAAATCGAATCGTCCGCCGCTCGGCATCCAATTTCAGATGCTGATACCCAACTCGCTTGAGGACTTGGCTGATTTCAGCCCGCGTCGGCAGGCGGCCAGTGCCGCGGAAGAAACCCCAGGACTTCATCAGCAGGCCGACGGTGATGTCAAAAGCGCCATCCGTCTCTTCGCTCCGACCGATAGAGATTTCGAGCAAATGAAAAAGTCCAGGCTCAACGACGACGGGACGACTCGCAGCTTCACGGTTGATGGCTGAAAGTTCGCTCTCCGGCTTGTAGTTGCTCATCTGCTCATCCAGCCGGTCAACTTCCTCGAAGACCTCTTCCACTACCTCCGAGAGGAAAGTCCGGTCCCGGCCGTAAACAGCCACGGTGTAAACGGTGCCCATGCTCTCGTGGGAGGCCTCGTAGCGGACCACATTTTCCGCCCCGTGCCCGCCTACAGCAGTGGCAATCGATAGGGCAGTGACGAGTGACAAGTGACGAGTGACGAGCAAGATTATGGTAAATAGTGAATGGTGAATAGCGAATGGTGAATCATGAATGGTGAATCGTGAATTGCGGACGCCGGGTCTATCTTGCGCGCCACGTCCGTTATCATCCTTCAATTCATAATTCATAATTCACTATTCAGGATTATCTTCTTTCCCTGACACCTGACACCCGGAACCTGACACCTGTTCTTAAGCTTTCTTTGGCCAGAAGACCTTCTGGCCCGTTTCAACCGCGCGATTGCCGTAGATGACGCCCTGCGCATCCGCCACGCCAATTTCCAGCGGAGCGACGCCCGGTTTCCCCTCCCGGATGCTCGCAAGGAAATTTGACATCTCACTCCACCAGGGGTCGTGCGGTTCCTCGTACTTGTAGATCCCCATCGACGCCAGCCAGCGCTTGGCAAAGAGCCATTCACGGTCAACGAAAGCGGTCTCGCCATTGGCGGCGCGCTCCGGGAAAATGGGGATGCCTTCCTGCGTAGCCGCCTTGGCCACGGTGGCGCCTGCCCACCAGTTCTCCTTCAAGCCGGCGTTCGAAACTTTGGCCACTCGTTCACGATAGAACATTCCCTTCCCCAGGGTGATAATCAGCGTCCCCTGATCACCCATAATTTCTTCCTCGAACTGGAAATGCTCGTTATAGAGCACGCCGCTCCACAAGAATTTCTGGCCGCCTGAGTATTCGTAAATCGCCTGGATGTTATCGCAGACTTCCCGCCCGTCCTTCCAATAGTCGATTCCACCGGTCGCAACCACCGAGACGGGTTCCGCCCCGATGGCCCAATTTGCCACGTCCAACTGGTGGGACGCCAATTCGGCAAATAATCCGCCCGAATATTCCTTGTACATTCGCCAATTGAGAAGGCGCTCGAACTTGGGGTCGGGCACGGGCCGCCGCCAGTTGCTGTTGCGATGCCAATTCGCGCGCACGAACATCACTTTGCCCAGCGCGCCTTTGCGAATCATTTCAATGGCCACCTGGTAGAGGAGGCTGGAGCGGCGTTGAAGTCCGACTTGCAGCACTTGTTTGGGATATTCTTCCGATGCCTTGCGGATTTTGTCCTCTTCATCCTCCTTGAAGTACATGGTCTTCTCGACGAAGACGTGCTTGCCGGCACTCAAGGCATCGATCACCATTTGGGCATGGAGATTCAGCGGCGTCACGACCATGACGGCGTCGAGATCTTTCCTCTCCAGCATCTTGCGGTAGTCTTCATACGTCTGAGGATTCGACCCGATGGTTTCAACGCCCTTCTTCAGATTGGGGGGATAAATGTCGCAGGTGGCCATACACCGGCCCTCTGGAATGGTCGCGAGGAACTTGAGCAAGGTACACCCCTCAGTTCCCGTGCCAATCATTCCATAGTTGACAACATTGTTGGGACTAGGATTTGCCAGAATGGCGGGCGCTCCCACACTTGGGAGTGCGGAAGCCGCAGCCACGGCGGCGGCCGTCTTCAAGAAATCGCGGCGGGTTACGTCCCGCTCATTCTCCATTGCCGAAACTCCTATGAAAGGTGATATTGGTCACAGAAACATCTTAGCACTCGCGATGGGTAGAGTGCATCTGGGTTATACTGAATAGGGAGGATGGTTCTGACAAGTTGAAGCGCTGGGCAAAGCTCGTTACGAACAGTCTTTTCGCGGCTGCAATCTTCATGAATGTTGCCGACGCTTCACCTCAGAGTTCTCTCCCCTCTGACGATCTCACCGTCGAAAGCCTGAAGTTTACGGAAGCCTACAGCGCCATTCAACAAAACTTCTCGGAGGCAGTTGACCCCGATAGGGCGATTCTTGATGGGGGCATCCGGGGCATGCTATCCACTCTTGATCCCTTCTCTGCCTTCTTCGACCGCGAGCAATTCGAACTCTTGCAGCAACAGGCCCGTGGTGAGGCGCTGGGATTCGGTTCCATACTGTATGTAACGCCGGGGAAAATACTGGTACTCCAGACCGCCCAAGGCTCCCCGTCGTGGCGCGCGGGGCTGGGGCCAGGCGATGAAATAGTAGAAATCAATGGCACTCGCGTAGACCGCGTAGACTTTCAATCGTTGGTAGAGCTCCTGCGGCGCTCCCGCTCACACCCAGTCCGCCTGGGCGTCATCCAACCAGGAAAGTTCGTTTCGCAGGATTTCGAACTGAAACCAGCGGAGGTGGCCCTGCCCAGCGTGGACAGATCGTTTTTGTTGTCACCCGGAATCGGGTACATCCACTTGACCGGGTTCGAGGAGAAAACCCCGCAGGAAGTTTTGGACGCCGTGGTCCAGCTTGCAACGCCGCCTCTTAAAGGCCTCGTGCTCGACCTGCGCGACAACCACGGCGGCGTGGTGGACGCGGCAATTGGAGTCGCCAGTCTTTTCCTGAGACCCGACACGTTGGTGATGACCATGCGCGGCCGGTCATCGCCGGAAAAAGCCCACCGTACGACTCCTGCTTCAAAGCAATTCGACTTGCCCTTGATCATCCTGGTAAATGGCGATACGGCCAGTGCGGCAGAGGTGCTCGCGGCAGCTTTGCAAGAGCACGATCGCGCCGTCATCGCCGGCGAGCCAACCTACGGGAAGGGTGTTGTACAATCCGTAACGGCCTTGAGTGAGAGTACCGGACTTGCGCTGACCACGGCTCAATACTTCACCCCCAGCGGCCGCTCGATTCAACGGCCTCTTCCGGGGACTGCCCTGACCACGCCTAGCCGTGAGCTCGACCCGGGGTCCAACTCCGGCCACTTCTTTACGGACGATGGTAGGCCGCTAGCGCCCAGCGGGGGAATCGCGCCGGACGTTGAAATCCCCTCCCGCAAACTTGATCCCTGGCTTGCTTTCTTGAACCAGACTGGGGCCTTTACCAACTTTGCCTCGGAGTACTTGACACTCCATGGCCGGGCGAATAGGTCTTTCGAACCGGACGCCGCCATGCTCGGAGATTTCAAGGAGTTCCTGACCCGAGGGGGAGTTCGGACGCCTGAGGAATACTGGGACAAAGACCAGGATTACGTGAGGCTAAGAATCAAGGTCGAACTGCTCAATCTGGTTTCCGGCCTTTCCGCCGGTGAGGAAGTGGAAACAAAAGGTGACCCACAGGTTCAGAAGGCCGCGAGCCTGTTCTCCCAAATTTCCAAAATCCTAAAGGGCCCTGGCACGAGCCGGTAGCGCGGACCTCCGGTTTTGAGGTCCGCGGCTTTTGAGCATCGTGTAGGGCCAGCGCCGCTCTGACTTGTCGAGATTACCCTCGATCTAATCGGCCACGACCCGCAGCTTCGCCGCCTGTCGTGCGGAAAGGCGAAGCCTTTCCACAAGTCAGGGCCGCAGGGCGCACGGCCAATTCCATGCTGAGGAATCAACGCCACAACCCGGGCTTTCCCTCTCAGCTTTCAACCGTTGACTGTCGACTGTCAACCGTTAACTGAGGTCGTGACTGGCCGTGGTCGAGCGTGAGGGACTACGCCGGGAATTTGAGCGCGCTGGCCAGCGGGCATCGCATTCTGCCCATCGATCGGATACTGCTGCCAGCCGATGCCCGGACACGGATCTGAACCAAAAGCCGCAGAGTCCCAACACCAGGGACTCTGCGCTACCTGCTTCCTTCGGTTGCGGGGCGTTCAGCCACTGCAAATAGCTTCGCGGCTCGGGGACCATGCGAGGATGAGGTAGCTGAGACGTTTTTCCGCCTTAAATGTCTCGACGGCACCTCATCGGTTACATTTAACGTGTCTCGATTCGCCCAGTGTCAGGAAGCCTCGGCATGGTGTAGAATGTGGCTTGATGACCAGGCGCCAGTTTGTATGCTACATGATAGTGAACGTACTCGTTGCCATCGGGACGATCGGCGCGGTAATCGTGGCTCTTTTTTCCGGTTCCCTTAGGACCAAGTTTTTCCCACCAATCCTCAGCTTGAAGCTGCTATCCGACGAAGGCGAGGAGGAGAAGATCGGCGGTAGCAACGGGCCTGAAGGGCGATATTATTTCCTGCAATTAGAAAACAAGCGTCGATGGTCCAAGGCAACAGACGCCGGATTACACATGTTGCGGCTCCAAAGACGGGGACCAGATGGGGAGTGGGTGACAGAATGGACAGGCGACCTGCAGTTCCAGTGCAGGGACCAGAATCTTTATCCGCTACAGCGGGACATCGGAAGTCCAATTGACTATGAGGTTCTTAGCGTTCGAGATGGTAAGCCTCCGGAGTTACGACTGTACCCCATTATTGTGCCGTACAACCTGACGGTGGTCAGCGAACAACCCTGGGAGTTCGTGGCATGGTTTCAGGGGAAATCCTCCGAAGTCGACTCTGACGTTGTGCGGCTCCAAGTCTCATGGGATGGCCGTTGGGAAAGCGGAGAAAAGGAGATGCAGAATCACTTAAAGATAAAGCCACTCAACCCCTCCTCTAATTGATTCCGGCGTTTCCGGGCGGGCAGCGAAATGGGAGCGCGTTCGTCCAATGTAGCGTGCCGGGGGAAAGAATGCACCAGGGGTCAGTGAAGTCGGAATCCTCGCGCGCGACCCCAGGACTCCCCCTCCCGCTGCCCCTTCCCCTCGATTTAGGTACTGCCTTTCCGATAGGACTGACGCGGCCGCTCAATGGCACTGTAGCGTAGCCACGCGCTTGAGAGGCCGGGAGCAGGTAGCGCAGAGTCTCGCCTCTTGAGACTCTGCGGCTCTTGGTGGGCAATCGCGCGTATAATGCGGGGTCATGTCCCGCTTGCGACGCTTGGTCGTGTCCGACCGATTTTTCTTCGTCACTTGCCGGCTCCTGCCGCGCCGAGGGAAGCTTCAGGGATCGGAATTCGAGCGCCTGGCCCGTGTGGTGCGGGAACGGCGAGAGAAATACCATTTTCTCCTGACGGCCTGGGTTTTCTTGCCGGACCACTGGCATGCCATCATCTTCCCGCCTTATCCGCTCACCATCTCGCGGGTCATGGAATCCATCAAGGTGGGCTCGACGCATCGCATCAACTCCGGCAGAAGAGAGTCGGGCCTTCTCTGGCAGCCGCGATTTTTCGACCGGGCGGTGCGGACGGTTCAGGAATACTACGAGAAGGTGGAATACATTCACCTGAACCCGGTGCGGGCGGGGCTTGTGGAGCGAGCAGAGGACTGGCCGTGGTCGAGCGTGAGGGACTACGCCGGGAATTTGAGCGCGGTGGCCAGCGGGCATCGCATTCTGCCCATCGATCGGATACTGCTGCCAGCCGATGCCCGGACACGGATCTGAACGAAAAGCCGCAGAGTCCCAACACCAGGGACTCTGCGCTACCTGCTGTGGGCCTTTGAGTTCCTCAGGCCGACGACTCCCTTGAAGAGGAACACAATCCCCTTCTGTTCGTCGCGCTCGGCGTGTCGTAATGTTTCGTAGGGGCGGTTCTCGAACCGCTCTTACGCTTATGTGTGTTGGGTGTACTTAGGGAGGCCGCCAAACCGGGCTTTATATTTCTTGTGCAAATCTTCCTCGACGGCTCCTGGCCGGTCTGTGACGGCCCACCTCACCTCAACTTTCGATGTGTCTTCGTTCGCGAGAATTCTCACACCGGATGAGTGCTTACGGCCTTTCAGAAGTCTCCCCTTGATTCTCATGCGGAGGCGGGTGGCGCATACGTAGCGACGCTTTTCGTCGCGATGTATGCGCCCCGTCGGGGGTCGCTGTGGAGGTCGCACCAATCGGTCGTCCGATAGACGCGCCCGAGGCGAGCAGCGCCAATCGCCCCGAGGGCTTTTCGCTCCTCGAGATGATGATGGTGGTCACGGTGATCCTGATCGTGGCTTCCATTTCCACCCCTATCTACATGACCGCCGTGGTGCGCGCGCGTGAAGCCGTTCTCCGCGACCACCTCTTTTGAAGCTGTCAGCTTTCAGCCATCAGCTTTCAGCGAGCGTGCTGAAAGTGTGCCCTGCCAGGAGGAGAAGGAAGACGCGCCCCTCTCCCCGCAGCAAACGTCCTTGGGGATTGTCGACGTACACAGCGGCTCGAGCGCGCTTTCCCTCGAAGGCACCCCGTACAGCAGTTGGTAATTCAGGAGTCAGGAGTCAGAAGCGCGGACCTCAAAACCCGGAGGTCCGCGC